>CALVJE010000066.1 GCA_944331725.1 uncultured Bacilli bacterium
GTAATGATATTATTTGTCATAGTGAAGAACAAATAGACTCTCATTTTAAGTTCCTTGCTGACAATAACGTTTTTACATTAAATACTAGTGAAGTATTAAGCTTTATAAATGGGGAGATTAATCTTCCTAAGAAGTCTATTTTAATTACAATAGATGATGGAGCAAGAGCGGAAAACTTTATACCTTTCTTAGAGAAATATCAATTAAATGCAACTTTATTTTTAGTTAGTTCTTGGTATCCAGTTAGTAAATTTGAATCTCCTTACTTGGAGATAGCAAGTCACACTCATAATATGCATACAACTGGTGTTTGTCCTACTGGTCAAGGTGGTGGGATTAACTGTTTACCTGAAAATGAGATCTTAAATGATTTAAAACTTAGTAGAGAAACTTTAAATAATACTAAAGCATTTTGTTTTCCTTTTTATGAATATAGTGATTATTCTATTAATCTAGTAAAAGAAGCAGGTTTTGAAATGGCTTTTATTGGAGGTTCTACTAAAATAAAAAAGGGTATAGACCCTTATAAAATACCAAGATATCCTATTTTAAGTAGTTTTGGTGTAGATTACATAAGTAATTTAGTATTAGGTTAATATTTACGAAAACTTGTAACTAATTTATTACATATTTTTCTTGTTATGCAGAAATTAATATGATACTATATTTGTAGGAACATTTATGTGGGTGTCACCTCCTATTCTATTGGAAAGGAGGAAAAGGTATGAAGACAAAGACTTTTATTATAAAAGTACTAAAGCTTATTCCTTTAATTTTATTGAGTCTTTCTTTCTTAGTTCTAACCTTCAAAATAAAATAGACACTCTGCATTAGAGTGCCACGCATAGAATATATGAGGTGACATTCACTTGCAGCCTAAATGTTCCTCATTTTTTATTTTATGTAAATTTCTTCTACATATTCATAGTATCATAAATATTAACTTTTGTCAAAAAATCATTAACTTATTGATTTTTCTAGTCTTAAGATAAAAATTATTATATAATAAGGACATAGGGAGGTTTAACTATTATGAAAACTTTAGATGATTTTGTAATCAATAAGTCTTATTATAAAGATACATTTGAAGAGTTAAAGAAGGAATATTTTGAATTAAAAAATGGTATAGAGGATTTGAAAAAAGAAAAAGTAAAATTATTAGATAAAGAAGTTCGTGGTTATGAACTAAGTTTACGTGATAAACTTTATCTAGTCGAATTATTGGAATCAGATAAAAATAGAAAGGGAAAAAATCCTTATGAAATTCAAAACATAATATATAAACTTTATAATGCATTTCCTGATTTAAAAGAATATGTTGATATAAATGATTTAATAGATAAGAAGGAAAGAAGAATACACGACATACTATTTGAAAAGATAACTTTTGATATAAGAGATGAGAATGAATATAAAAGTTTTTGTGAACATCAACTTGTACTAGTAGATAATAATTTAAAATGTGTATGTTGTGGTTTTTCTACTGAAGATTACAATTTAACAGAACAAGATTTAGAATTATTAGTAGAATCTGCAAGAAGACGAGGAATAATTTTTAATGATGTAACAAAAGAAGATTTACCACTTTTAACAATTTTAAAGAATGAAAGAGAAAAATATAAAGAAGAGAGAACACCTATTGAAGATTTTGAAGAAAGTTGGGAGATGGATAAATGTGATTATGCAGAAGAATTGTATTTAGATGATAAACAAGAATTATTTAATATTAATTTACAAGTTAGAAGAGCCCATATGTTAGATAAAGGTATTCTAGAAGAAGGAGATACTAGAGTTTCTAATCCTAAGTATTTAGATGATGAGTCACGTGATAAGTTATTATCTAAATTATTTGAAGATTATAAACAACTTGAATCTAGTGATACAAGATTTAAAGAATTATTAATGGAAGAGATTTTGACTGCTAATTATGAGATTTTAATTTTATCAGGTGAAAGAATACCTAAGTTAGTAGAAAAAGCTAATAGTGAACAAACACTTACCGCTTTATCTAAAGCAGTTTATAATATGTATAGAGATGATATAAGAGAAAGTAGAGATTATTTTGAAAATGAAAAAGATGCAGTTTTTTATGATTGTCTAACTGCTAATCAAAAGGTTAATAAAAAAATAATTGAGATGAAAGGTATAAAATCTATTAGCATATAATATTTACGAAAACTCGTAACTAATTTATTACATTTTTTCTTGTTATATAGAGATTAATATGATACGATATTTATAGGAACATTTATGTGGGTGTCGCCTCCTATTCTATAGGAAAGGAGGAAAAGGTATGAAGACAAAGACTTTTATTATAAAAGTACTAAAGCTTATTCCTTTAATTTTATTGAGTCTTTCTTTCTTAGTTCTAACCTTCAAAATAAAATAGACACTCTGCATTAGAGTGCCACACATAGAATATATGAGGTGACATTCACTTGCAACCTAAATGTTCCTCATTTTTTATTTTATGTAAATTTCTTTTACATATTCATAGTATCATAAATATTAATTTTTGTCAAAAATTTAACTTGATTTTTTAGTAAATGTTTTATTATCCGTTTTGTTCTTTTCTTCAGTCATTTCATTACATAGATTTTCCATTGCTACTATCTGCCTCTCATTAAATGAAGAAAGTATTTCATTAGCATTGCCTTTAGAAAGATTAATAAATGATTTTAAATTATGAGATCCTTGTAGTGGTAATAATAATCCTAAAGCATATCCTTGACCTAAACCAGCATTTAAATCTAAATAACTACTATCTTTAAATATTTTGTCTTCTCTTTTTACGATATCTTCAAATAAAAAATTATATTCTTTCTCATTCACATTGTAGATTATTTTTTCTAAATAGATAGATAAAAACATAAATTTATTATATAATTGAATTAGAACGATAGAAAAGAGTGATGATAATATATGAAAAAAATAATGGATGGAAATGAAGCTTGTAGTTATGTTTCATATAATTTTACAGAAGTAGCAGGTATTTACCCAATAACTCCTGCATCTCCTATGGCAGAACTTACTGATAAATGGGCGAGTGAAGGTAAACTTAATTACTTTAATCAACCTGTTAAAGTAGTAGAAATGGAAAGCGAAGCAGGGGCTGCTGGTATGGTTCACGGATCACTTCAAGCAGGATGTTTAACTACTACTTATACTGCTAGCCAAGGTCTTTTATTAATGATACCTAATATGTATAAAATAGCAGGGGAACTACTTCCTTGTGTTATTAATGTCGCTGCAAGAAGTCTTGCTACCCACGCTTTATCAATTTTTGGGGATCATCAAGATGTATATGCTGCTAGAAGTACAGGTTTTGCAATACTTGCTTCTTCATCTGTTCAAGAAGTAATGGATTTAACTGGAGTTGCTCATCTATCTGCTATTAAAGGTAGAGTTCCTTTTATGAACTTCTTTGATGGTTTTAGAACAAGTCATGAGTTACAGAAAATAGATGTTATTGATACTAATAAATTAAAAAAACTAGTTGATAAGAAAGCTCTTGATGCTTTTCGTAAGAGAAGTCTTCATCCAGATAACCCTGTAACTAGAGGTACTAGTGAAAATGATGATATTTACTTTCAAGCGACAGAAGTTAGAAATAAATACTATTTAGAATTACCTGATATAGTTAACGAATATATGCAGGAAATTAATAAAATAACAGGAAGAAACTATGCTCCATTTAACTATTATGGAAGAAGAGATGCTACTAAAGTAATAGTTGCAATGGGTAGTGTTTGTGAGACTATCAAAGAGGTAGTAGATTATCTAAATGAAACGAGCGAAAAAGTTGGAGTAGTTGAAGTACATTTATATAGACCTTTCTCAAGAGAATATTTCTTAAAGAGTATTCCTAAGACTGTTAAAATGATTGCCGTACTAGATCGTACTAAAGAAGCGGGAAGTACTGGTGAACCACTATTCCTTGATGTCGATAATATTATTAAATCATTAAGTAGTAATATCAAAGTAGTAGGTGGTAGATATGGACTATCTAGTAAAGATACAACTCCATCTATGATAAAAGCTATATATGATAAAATAGATTCTATTAATCATAACTTTACTATTGGAATAGAAGATGATGTTACTAATTTAAGTATTCCTTATGATAAAGATTTTAATTTACCACATAGAGGCCAAACATCATTCCTTGTTTATGGTTATGGTAGTGATGGAATGGTTTCAGCTTGTAAAGATTTAATGAAGATAACGGGAGATTCTACTGATGCTTATGTTCAAGGTTATTTCCAATATGACTCTAAGAAGAGTGGAGGAGTAACTCTTAGTCATTTAAGATTTTCAAAGACTCCTATTAGATCTACTTATTATGTAGGAAAAGCTAAGTTATTAGTTTGTACTCAAGATGCTTATCTTACTAAATTTAGATTTATTAATAAGATAAAAAAGAATGGAGTATTCCTTCTTAATAGCAGTAAGACTGATGATGAGATTCTTTCTATGATTAGTAGTGAAGATAAGAAATATATTTTAGATAATAATATTAAAGTCTATGTAGTTAATGCCCATAAAGTTGCTAAGAAAGAAGGGCTTGGTAATAAGATAAGTGCTATTATGGAAGCTTTAATCTTTAAGTTTGGTCATATTCTTGATAGTGATTATGCTATTAATAAAATGAAAGATAATCTTGATAGTAGATTTAAACTTAAAGGAAATAATCTAGCTGAAAAAAATAAAAATGCTGTTGATAATGCTATTAATACAACTCATTTACTTAAGATAGATGAAAATAGTGATGATTACGTAGAAGTAAGTGAGGTTAGTTCTAGCTTATTTGATATAATCGATAAAAGAGAAGGAGATAGCCTACCTGTTAGTGCTTTCTTAGATAGACCTGATGGTACTGTTGATGGAGGACTTTCACGTCTTGAAAAACGTGATATTAGTGAAGTAGTTCCTAAATATAAAAGTGAAAACTGTATTAGTTGTAACTTATGTTCTCTAGTTTGTCCTCACGCTGTTATTAGACCAATGTTATTAGATGAAGAAGAAGTAGAGAAAGCTCCTAATAGTTTAAATGATAAACTACTTGATAGTCATTTAGGTGATAATTTAAAATATACTATTGCTGTTAGTTATAAAGATTGTACTGGCTGTGGACTTTGTGCTAATATTTGTCCTGGTAAGAAAGGTTCTAAGGCACTTGAGATGGTAAGTAAAGAAAAAATAGTTAATGATATTACTTTAAAAGAGACAGAATACTTATTTAATGAAGTATCAGAAAAAGATGTTATCTCTGTTAGTACTGTTAAAGGTAGTCAATTTAAGAAGCCTAGATTTGAGTTTAGTGGAGCTTGTGCAGGATGTGGTGAGACTCCATACTTGAAGTTACTTACACAACTATTTGGAGATAGACTTGTAATTGCAAATGCCACAGGATGTTCATCAATATATGGTGCATCTAGTCCATCTACTCCATATAGTGTCCCTTGGGCTAACTCTTTATTTGAAGATAATGCTGAATTTGGATTTGGTATGAAAATAGCTGACGAAGTAAAAAAACAACAGTTAAAAAATATAATAAATGAAAATATTTCTAAAGTAGATGAAGAAGAAAAAGATATCTATTTAGACTATGTTAATGATATTAATGTAGATACTGCTAAAGCTTTACTTTCTGTTATTCCTCATACTAAGATTAAGCCTTTAAAATCTCTAAAGAAATATATTATGCCTATATCTTTATGGGCTGTAGGAGGAGATGGTTGGGCTTATGATATAGGCTATAACGGAATTGATCACGTATTAAACAGTGGAGAAAATGTTAATATCTTAGTTCTTGATACCGAAGTATATTCTAATACTGGTGGACAGGCAAGTAAATCAAGTAGACTTGGTGCAGTTGCAAAATTTGCTTCATCAGGTAAAAAGACTGCTAAGAAAGACCTTTTGAAAATAGCTTTAACTAATCCTAATGTTTATGTAGGTGCAATATCACTTGGTGCTAATCCTGCCGCTACAG
>CALVJE010000067.1 GCA_944331725.1 uncultured Bacilli bacterium
CTTTTGGGTCTTAAATTAAAAGGTAAAGTAAGTATGGAAGATAAAGCTTATGTCTTAAAATTACTTGATACTTATGGTTTAAGTGAGTTTATTGATAAGTTTCCTAGAAGTTTATCTGGTGGTATGAGACAAAGAGTTGGTTGAATGTTGTTAAGACACAAAAAATACTCTAGATTTTAGAGCATTTTTACATTTAATTAATAATTAATAATAACTTTTTATTTAGAAAATTGTTTTTCTTTTTTATATTTAGGAAGCATACCATATAGCAATTTGGCTACTTCTACATTGTCAAAATGTCCAGCAAGGAACTCTTTATAGCTACCAAACTCAGAAATATAATCGTAAGTCATAAAGTCATAGTCATAAAAATAGTTAGGAAGACGAACATCTGGGTATTCATCATTTAAAACAGTATAACAATTTAATGGTTGATCATTTAAAGATACGTCTTTTTCTACTACATGTTCTTCAAAAATTGTATCATCATCTAAAGGTATACTATCAAAAACAGAAAATCTATTTCTTATACTATCATTTGCTTCAATTCTAGAAACAACAAAGTCATCTTTAATTTCACCATCAATATATGAAACTAACCTTTTCATACTTATTATTTCCTTATCATCTTCAGTAACGACATTTTTAACATCTTCATAAAATGCTTCATGTTCAATTCCATCTTCTGTAACCCATATATAACTTTTTACACTTGAGTTAGGAGAATATGGTTCGACTCTTAATTCTGTTCCAGATTTATTACGAAACATTGAAATCTGTATTAACCCTCCCAATCGATTTCTTATAGTAAAAACATTAGATAGACCATGGTTAAATAAATAATTTATTATTCTTCTTTGCTGTTCATATTCTAATTTCCAAAATCCATCTCTTAATATACGTTTATATTGCATGGATTTTGTTATGTTTTTATTATCATCAACAACTGGTTCTGCTTCTCTATAAACAGATTGATTATTTGCAAAAGCTTGCTTATGAGCAATATATCTTACATTTACTCTTTCATTAAACATTTTATCATTCCCCCTCTTAAAATAAATACTTATATTTTATTTCATTATTTTAATATATTCTTTCTCATTAAGAGAATCTTCTATATCATTAATTTCTTCTTCATTGACTACTTCTGTTTCATCAAGTAATCCATAATCTTCAACTGTGGATAATGCTAAATCAACATCACCAATAGTTCCATCAATTACGTTTTGTGATTCACTACCTGCACCTGTTTGTTTATAGGCAACAAGTTCTCCCTCATAGTAAATGGCTCTACTAGATAAGGTATCACCTTTATTAATTAATTTATATTCTGCAGGAAGTAACCTAATCCTTATGTCGTCTAGGTCCCTTTTAGCAGTCATTGAATAATCAATAACAACATATGTAGACCATCCTGTACTTATTTCCTTTCTATCAATGCTCATATTGAAACCATTAATCCAAGTAACATCACCATATAAACTATAACAATCAGGTTTTATCATTACCATATTTTTTCTAAAGAATCCTAGAGATTTATTAGAAAAATCATATATTTCTTCATTTTGTACTTTTGCTAAAGATAAAGGCTCAAAATCACCAAAACTATAATTTTCACTTTCAAACCCTCTCTCATCAATTACATATGAATATAATTCTGGTGTTTCAGAGTCATTAGTCATTACCTCATAACCGATTTCTTCCTCTTTTGTTTCTTTACTACATCCAGTACTTACAATAGCAAGAGATGTTGCTAAAGATAACATAGCAATTCCTTTCTTTAGTCCTTTAAATTTTTCCTTATTAATTTTTAAGTTTAACATTCTTTTATACCCCCTTCTTTTCGAATGTGGCTTAATTATAACATAAAAGTCACAAAATGTCAAATATTATTTATTTGTGACGGAGTCTAATATTATTTATTTGTTTTATTTTTTATTTATATTCTTCAAAGATATCTATATCTCTGTTACCAAAATCTCTTGTATATTCATCTTTACAGTTTTCTTTATACCAAGATACTTTATAATATATTTTTTCTTTAACTTTATTTATATTAATATTAGAGTTCTTTTCAATAGCAAGTAAGATAGGTATAATATCATTACCACAGATACAAATATCATAATTAACAATACGTTCTCTTCCATATGATGTTTTATCTTTCTTTAGTTTTTCTTTATATGATATATATAAATAATCATCTTTAAATATATGGTTTTCTAAAAAATATGTATAGTCTATATCAACAACTCCACTAGTTTTTAGATAGCCTGTGATATACTGTATAACTCTACTATTAAATTCAATATAATCTTCAGGTAAGTCTTCCTTTGCTATTTTAGTTTTATACCTACCTTTAGAATAAAGATACTTTGCATCAGTATCAACTGGTCTTCTATAACTTCTGTCATATTTACCTTTGGTATAAAGAAACGAATTTAATCTTTTCATATCTGTTACCTCCTTGTTTGATACAATAGTATCACCAGAGTAACTTGATGTCAAATATTTTTATTTTGTGTTATGGAGAATACAAAAATACTGAAAGGTCTAATTTTGTTTTATGTAAAATAAAAAGAAATAGACTAAAATCTACTTCTGTGTTGCTATATTTTCATTTTACTTAGTCTTAAAGAATTTATAACTACAGTTAAACTACTTATAGTCATAGCAATACTTGCAAACATAGGGCTCATACTTATTCCATAATTTTCTAATAACCCAATTGCGATAGGTATCATAAGTAAGTTATAGAAGAAAGCCCAGAATAAGTTTTCTTTAATGATGAGATATGCTTTTTTACTTATTTTAATAAGGTCTAAAATATTAGAAATATCGTTATTCATAAGGATGACATCAGCTGAATCCATAGCAACATCTGTTCCATCATTAACACTTATACCAATAGTGGCATTTACTAAAGCAGGGGCATCATTAATACCATCTCCTACCATTATTACTTTTTTACCTTTGTTAGTTAAGTCTTTAATAACAGAGGCTTTTTTCTTTGGTAAGACATTAGATATTACTTTAGTTATACCTAACTCTTTTGCAATAGACTCAGCAGTTACTTCATTATCTCCTGTTAACATAATTACTTCTATATTATTATCTTTAAATTTAGTTATAACATTTTTTATATTAGATCTAACTATATCTTTTACACCTATTAGACCAATAACAATACCTTCTTCTATTACATAGATAATACTACAGCCATTATTTACTAAATCATTATAGTCTTCTTCGTGATTATCTTTTATTTTTAAATCTTTTAATAAAGTGTTATTTCCTAAATAATAAACTTTGTTATTAACACTTGCTTTTATTCCTTTACCGTTTATTGTTTTAAAATCAGTTACAACTAACTTCTTTTTAACTTTAAAAGCAGTACTTATTGGATGAGAAGAACTCTTTTCTATATTAGATACAATATTAATTAAATCATTATCTTTATAGTTAGAATAATTATATGTCTTATAGATATTTAAAGTACCATTTGTAAGAGTTCCTGTTTTATCAAAGACAATAGTATCAATATCTTTCGCTTTTTCTAGGACTTCACTATTTCTTAAGAATAATCCTTTTTTAGCACAAAGTCCATTACTTACAACTACAACAAGGGGTACGGCAAGACCTAAAGCACAAGGACAAGCGACTACTAAGACTGTTACCATATGAATTAGAGATACTTCTAAAGGTAGTCCTATAAGTATCTGGATTATAAATGCTAGAAAAGCGATTAATAAGATAACTGGAACGAAGATACCACTTACTTTGTCGGCAAGACGTTGTATTTTAGTCTTGGTATTAGTGGATTCTACTACTAGTTTAACTATTTCTGAGATAGTAGAGTCTTTTCCTATTTTCTTGGCAGTATATTCAATAATTCCGTCATAACAAATGGAACCAGCGATGACATTTGAACCTTTTTCTTTTAAGACTGGGGCACTTTCGCCTGTGATAAAACTTTCATTAACATAGGTTTTACCTTTAGTAACAGTACCATCAACAGCGATTTTCTCTCCGGCTTTACAAATTAGAGTATCTCCTATTTCTACTTCATCGATAGTTACTTTTAGCTCTTTATCATTCTTTTTAACTATAGCATAACTTGGAGTTATTTGTACTAACTTTCTAATAGCATCTTTAGTTCTATCTTTACTAGAGTCTTCTAATACTCTACCTAGTTTAATAAAATAAATTACCATACAAGTAGATTCAAAATATAGATTATGTAGATAAGCGTTATTTCCTTTTAATATATTTATATAACTATAAAGACTATAGAGAAAACTAAAGATAACACTAAACATTACTAAAGTATCCATATTAGGCATTTTATGAAGTAAATTCTTTATACCACTTTTAATAATGTCTAATCCATAGACTAAATATATTAAAGTAATTATCAACATGGTTGTGGATAAAATAAGTGGATGATTATGGTTAAGATATGGGATACTTGGTAGGTTTAACATATCCCCCATAGATATATACATTACAAAGATAATAAGTAAACCTAACACTATTAATTTTATTTTATCAGTCTTGTTAGTAACTTTATCTTCTATTCCTTTGAATTCTCCTAAACTAGTAAATCCTGCTTCTTTAATAAATCTTTCTATATCTTTAACAGTTATATTTTCATAGGTAATAGTAGCGATAGATAAGACTAAATTAACAGTTGCACTAGCAATACCTTCTTGTTTATTAAGATATTTTTCTAGTCCTGATGAACAGGCACTACAAGTCATTCCACCTATTTTTAAAACTATTTTTTTCATAATTAATCCTCTTTTACTCTTAGTATTCTTAAAGCATTAATAATAGCGATAACTGAGACACCAACATCGGCAAAGACTGCTGCCCACATTGTTGTTGCTCCTATGGCGCTTAGTAATAATACAAGTATTTTAACTGTGATAGCGAATACAATATTCTCTTTTACTATTTGCATTGTCTTTTTACTTATTTTAATGGCATTTGCAAGTTTAGATGGTTCATCTGTCATAATTACGATATCTGCTGCTTCAATTGCAGCATCACTACCAAGTCCTCCCATCGCTACACCTATATCAGATAAGGCTAGAACAGGAGCATCATTAATACCATCTCCTATAAATACTAGTTTACCATCAATACTTTTTTCTTGCATTAAAGATTCTACTTTTTTAACTTTATCTTGAGGAAGTAGTTCAGCATAATACTTATCTAGTTTTAATTCTTTTGAGACATTTTTACTAATTTCTTCTCTATCTCCTGTTAACATTACTATTTTCTTAACATTATTTCTTCTAAATTCTTTAACTGCTTTATAAGCATCATCTTTAATTTTATCAGAGATAATGATAGAACCTACACATTTATTATCAATAGCGATATAAATAATTGTTCCTATGTCATTACTCTTTTTATAGTCGATGTTATACTCTTCCATTAATTTCTCATTACCTACTAGAACTTCTTTAGACTCTACTTTTGCAATAACACCTTTACCTTTAAGTTCTTTAGTTTTAGTAACTAGTTTTTCATTAATATCTTTACCATAAGCTTCTTTAATAGATAAGGCGATAGGATGATTAGAGTAATTTTCTGCATAACTTGTATATCTTAATAAGTCTTCATCGGAATAGCCTACGGCATCTACTTTTTGGACTTTAAAGATTCCTTCGGTTAGAGTTCCTGTTTTATCACAAACAACTATTTCGGTGTTTGCAAGAGCTTCTAGATAATTACTACCCTTTACTAAAACACCTATTTTGGATGAGGCACCAATTCCTCCAAAAAAACTTAAAGGTATTGATATTACTAAGGCACAAGGACAAGAGACAACTAAGAATGATAAAGCACGATATATCCAAGTTTTAAAGTTACTATCTAATATTAAAGGAGGAATAAATGCAAGAAGAATAGCGATTATTACAACTATTGGAGTGTAGTATTTAGCAAATTTACTGATAAAGTTTTCTGATTTAGATTTTCTAC
>CALVJE010000068.1 GCA_944331725.1 uncultured Bacilli bacterium
TTTTTACATTTAATTATTAGGTATTTGTAAGACTTGTCCAACAGAAAGAAGATTAGACGTTAAATTATTTAATGACTTAATAATATCAACCGTAGTTCCAAAGCGATTAGCTATACTCCAAAGACTATCACCTGACATTACTGTGTATGTTGTATAACTAGGATTAGTTGGATTATTAGTACTAGAACTAGGAATAATCAAAACTTGTCCTATAGAAAGAAGATTAGATGTCAACCCATTAGCATTCTTTAAATCATTAACAGTAACTCCAAATTTATTAGCAATACTCCATAGACTATCACCTGATTGTACAGTATAAGTAGAAGGAATAGTTTCATTATTATTATCATTGTCTAAATCATCACCTGCACTAAGTCCAGGTATAATTAATGATTGTCCTACATTTAAAGTATCACTAACTAAATCATTAGCATCTCTTATCGCTTGTACAGTAACTCCAAACTTACGAGCTATACTCCAAAGACTATCACCTCGTTCTACTGTATAATAGAATACTGATCCATTATTATCACCAATGTCTTCATCTCCACTAACTCCTGGAATAGTTAAAACTTGCCCTATACTTAAAGTATCACTAGTTAAGTTATTAGCATCTCTTAATTGTTGTACTGTAACTCCAAAACGGTTAGCAATACTCCATAAACTATCTCCAGACTGTACTGTATAAGTAGTAGAAGGTCCTGTTACATTACCATTATCTTCATTACCATTACCAACACCAGGAATAATTAAAACTTGTCCTATACTAAGAGTATCACTTGTAAGATTATTAGCACGTCTTAAATCATTAACACTTATTCCATAACGACTTGCAATACTCCAAAGACTATCTCCTCTTTGCACAGTATAAGTAACATTACCTCCAGTTCCATTATCGGTACCACCACTAGTAGGAATTCTAAGAAGTTGTCCAACTGTAAGAGTATCACTTGTTAAATTATTAGCATCTCTCAAAGCCTGCACTGTAACACCAAATTTACGAGCTATACTCCATAGACTATCACCTTTAACTACAGTATAAAAGTTAGTAACACTTCCTTCAGGTGGAGTATAAGGAACACCAGCATACTGTGCAATTGCTCTAACAACAGCTTCTACATAATTTAATAAATCATTTTGTAGTTTAACTCTATCATTAGCATTATCAATAAAGCCATATTCTACAAGTAAAGATTGCATAGGAGCAGTCTCTCTAATAATATAATAATAGTCTTTAGAAGGATCTTCAGGAAGTCTTCTTTGATAATATTTACGCATAATTTGCCCTTCACTACCTATCTCTTCTAAGATAGACCTAGCTAAAGTAGAATTATTACGTAAAGCATAAATAACTTCCGCTCCTTCTCCACCTCCAGCATTTATATGGTTAGAAATAAGTATAGCATTACTACTACCCCCAAAAGCTTCATTAGCACGTCTAAGTCTTTCCGTTCTACTTAAGTTTTCATCAGAGTCTCTTGTTAAAACAGCAGGTATACCTAACTGTTGTAACCTTTCATACATATATAAAGATGCATCTAATGTAAAGTCTTTCTCTTGTAAACCACCACTAACAGCACCGGGATCAGCGCCACCGTGTCCTGCATCTACTACAACACCTGTTACTCTTCGCTCATTCATAATATTCACCTCTACATTAAAATATGTAAAAAGGCCTATTTTGCTACTAAAATAAATACACTAGTAAGAAAATTTACAAAAAAATAACCTTTTTGCTTTTTTAGCAATAAGGTTATTTTTATACAGCAATATTTTGTTATAACACTTTGTAATTTGTTACTAATTGGGGTTTCAAAAGGGAACCCCCTTTGCCCAAATTCGATATTGGCTCTGCCAATATCGTAGTGGGTTACTAACTTGTCTAAAAGTTAGTTACTAAAACTCAATACTATTATTAAAAATAAACTATATATATATATTAATTATTCACTCATTGGCTTCTCAAGAAAAATTATTTCTTTTTTATTTAAATCGACTCTAATTTTTTGACCAAATGGAAATATACACATAGGAGCAGTATGTCCTATATTAACATTGTATAAAATAGGTAACTCTGGTCTATTCGCTTCACCACCTATAACATTTTTATATACTTCTTTATATTCCTCATAATATTTTTCATTTTGTGGTTTTCCTATAATAATACCATTTATTTTATCAATAATTCCTTGAGCAATTAAATTTCTTAAATAATATTCAATATAATCAGGTGGCACTTCATCTTCACTAGTTTCTAAAAATAAAACCTTATTTTCCCATTCATTTATAGTTGGCCAAATTTTCGTACCAATAAACATTGGAAAAACATCAATACATCCACCTAATAATTCGCCTTCAAAATTACCTTTACCCTGCAAAACTTCATATCCATGTTTTTCATGATACATTTCTCTTTTCTGCGAGTCATATGCTTCATTACTCCAATCTAAAAACTCACTTGTCCATTTTGGGCTTGATGTTATTGTAATATTTTCTGAATTTCTAAAAAGAACTTCATCAACATATTTTTTAGTATAATCATGCATCTCATAATTTTCAGCAAATTCACACATAACAGATGGACCATAATATGATGTGACACCTGCTTTATACATCATAAAATGATTTACTGTAGTATCAGAATATCCCATAAAAACTTTAGGGTTATTCTTAATTACATCAAAATCTATATATGGCAATAGTCTTATTGTATCAGCACCACCAATATTACATATAATTCCTTTAATATTTTTATCTTTTAAAGCATCCATAAAATCCTTTGCTCTTGCTTCTGGATGTTTTGATAAATACTCACTTCCTTTTAAGGCATTTGGCGTAGTAACAGTATTAAGTCCAAAAACTTCTTCAAGTCTCTTTTTTCCCTGTTCGTATCTATGTTTAAATTCTTTATCTCCAGCTGTTCCACTTGAAAGACTAACAATAGCTACTGTATCTCCTCTTTTTAATTTTTTTGGTTTAATCATTTTTTCTTCTCCTTTTTTTTGACTTTATTTTTTTCTGATTTCTGGAGAGCTAGTAGTTCAACATCAGATAAATTTGTAAAATATTTAAAATACTCACTTTTCATTATCTTTTTATTTTTTTTCCATAAATCATTACTTTCATTATAACATAACTCTACTAATCTTAATATTTTATTTATATTGTCTCCATTCAGTATTACAGAATAATCATGTTCAGCTATTTCTAAAAACTTTCTAAAAATCTCACCCATATTATTTTTATTTAAAAATGCTATGTTTTTTGAATTAATATCTTCTACTAATGCTAAAATATGTTCTTTAGAAATATCAGTTAGTACCATTAAAGAATTTAAAATGCTCATATATTTACTTAATATATATTTATCTCTTAAAATAATGTTATTTTTGTTTGCAATAATACACATTGAGGAAATAATGCAATCAGTCATTTTTTCATGTAATGAGTTATTATAACAAAAGTCTTTTGTTAAATCGGTCATTGCATCATTTGCATATATACAGCTTTTTAAATTTTGATTAGCATATACTAAAGACTCAAGGCCTCCACCGAAGTCTATTCCAAATGGTTTACTATTAACAAAAACATTTATTGTATTTCCCCAATTAACAATATCTCCATTGTTTCCTATTTCCCATCTTATACCATACCCTTCAACGTTGTTTATACCATATTTCCATTTAAGATTTTTTTCATCATCTGTTGAGTATTTAATAATACAGTTCTTGTTTTTCAAATATATTAAAGTTTTGTTATCTATTTTCAAGAAATCTTCATACTGTATAGGAATTGTTAAAATAATTTTATTAGCATATTTACATAAGAAATTGAATTCATCAATTAATGCTTTATTAAACTCATTTATAGATAAACATTCACTAGAGTAATACTTAAATCCACCCATCATTGAAAAAAAGGAAAAGAAGTAATCATCACCCTGAATTTTACCCAATACATCAATATGAGTATTTCTTAATGCAGGTTGAATCATAACATAATCTTTTCCTTTTTTCATTTCTTTTATATTTTTTTTTGCAGTGCAAATAGTACAAGTCGTAAAATCTAATGTGATATCATCCTTGTAATTTAGTGGTAATGGAGACATTGCAAGATAACCTTTATTTACATAATAATTTATATATTCTGAACAAATTGTTTTTTTAAGATTTTTCATTTCATTATAATTCATATATGCCTCCACGATTTAATGCTTTTTATTTTAAAACTTTTTGATTATCTTGTTGTTTAATTTTCTTCATTTGTGGAAATAATATAACATCTCTCAATGTTGGTTCATCTGTTAGAAGTGATACAACTCTATCTATTCCTAAACCTAAACCAGACATTGGTGGCATTCCATGTTCCATTGCCAAAATAAAGTCATCATCAATAGACATTGATTCTTCATCACCATTATTTTTATCTATCATTTGTTGTTCAAATGTCCTTCTTTGTATTTCAGGATCAATTAACTCTGAATAGCATTTAGATAATTCCCATCCATTAACTACTAATTGGAACATATCAATTAGTCTATTGTCTTTATCGTTACGTCTTGCTAAAGGAATCATATATGCTGGATAATCGTATAAAATCGTAGGTTGTACTAAATAAGGTCTTACTTTCTTCTTAAAAATCAAATCAACTGCTGCTGTAACAGATTTAATATTATCAATTTCTGATTCATCAAACATTTGATTATCTCTTAATATTTTCTTCACTTCTTCTACATCTTTAAAATCTAAAATATCAGTATTTAGTAATTCGCTTACAGTTTTCGAATAATTAACTTTTTCAAATTCATTAAAATTAAAGACTTTACCTTGATATTCAACATCTAAATTACCATTTACATCTGTTATTACATCTTTTAATAATTTTTCTAAAAAATTCATATTTTTCAAATAATCCCAATAGGCAGCATACCACTCTAACATAGTAAACTCTTGTAAATGAGAAGCATCCATTCCTTCATTTCTAAAGTTCTTGCCAAGTTCAAACACTCTGTTAAAACCACTTTCAACAACTTGTTTTAAATATAACTCTGGTGCAATTCTTAAATAAAAATCTTCATTTAAGGCATTATGTTTAGTAATAAATGGCTTTGCATTAGCACCTGATGCAACGTTTTGTAATATTGGTGTTTCAACCTCAACAAAATCACTTGAACGCAAATAATCCTTAATATCATTTAAAATTTGTATTCTTTTCTTAAATGTTGTTCTTGTTGAATCATTAGAAATAATACCTAAATATCTTTGTCTATATTTTATATCAGAATCAGTTATACCATGAAACTTTTCAGGAAGTGGTCTTAAAGATTTACTTAATAAATCACCCTCTAACACTTTTACAGTCTTCACTCCTGTACCTGTTGTATAAACTTCACCATCAACTCCAATAAAGTCTCCAATATCAATATCTTTTTTGAAAAGGTCATAATTATCGCCTAAATCTTGTTTTGAAATAGACACTTGGGCTGTTCCATTTACATCATATAAATTTAAAAACATGAACTTCCCAAAAGAACGTTTAGAAACAATTCTTCCTGCAACTCTTATATGAGTACCATCATCTAAAGTAGCAACATTTTCAAGTTTTTCAATGTCATCATACTTATCTTTGTAAGCTATCATTTCTTCCTTTAATTTACTTAATTTTTCTTTTCTTACCTCATATTCATTATTTTTAGTATTTTCCATTTATTTTCCCCCTCACTTCACTAATTTACTAAAAATTTCTCTTTATTCTAACATACACATTATGCTTTGTCAAACATTATTGATAACATTATTGATAACCCTTAATTTTAAAGTTAAATTTCAGTTTTGGAGTAAAGTGAAATTTAGTATTAGAAAAGCTTATTGTTTTTTTATTA
>CALVJE010000069.1 GCA_944331725.1 uncultured Bacilli bacterium
TTCAATAAGAAAAATATCCAACTGTGGATATCTTTCTTTTATTTTTTCTATTTGGCTGTGAATAGTAACCTATTTTTCAATTATTTCCTTTTGTATTCCTTTTAATCTATTTATTCTACTTAATAGTAATGTACATATTTTATTTATCCTTCTATCAGTCATATTAGTAATATGTTGATATTTATGTAATAGATTATCAAATGCATCTACTATTCCATCTAACTTAGATAAATCAAATCTTTTAAAATCTTTTACATATTTAGTAATATTATCAAAATTATCTATATTATAGAAAAATCTACCTTCTCCATTGATAATAACTTCTTCATCATTATAATCTAAAATATTTAGTGACTGTCCATTATCATAAATAGGTGCAACATCTAACCATTTTAAAGTATTAACATCTCTAATAATACCAAAATTATTTAAATGTCTATCTTCATTCATAATAAGATAATCTAAAATAAGCATATCTTCTATTTTTTCCCTAGCATCTTTAATACCATTTTCTTCTAATATTTTAATATATTCAAAATAAGCATTTTCTTTATTACAATTATTATATAATATTTGATGAGCAGTAACTAATTCTGTATTTGGATTTATAAAGCATTCACATTTAGAGACAATTTTTCCTGCTACTACATCTAAAACATATTCAGTATGATAAAAATTTAATCTATTACATATCATAGATGCTAAAACTTCATTAAAGGGTTGCATTACTTCATTTTTATATCCACCTTTTAATAAATATCTTTTTCCGTTATCAATTATCCAAGTTTTCTTTAGCCTTCCATCTGTTGTATTATTTGGTGATATTAAACTAATTTTAGTATTATAATCATTACTATTAGAAAAAGTAGCACTAATAAAATCTGAATCTTTAAAATCGTGTTCAAAAAAATTTATATCTTTATAACTAATATTACTATTATAAGGTTTTAAAAAGTATTGATCAGACAAAGAAAGTCCAAAAGCTTTATCAAGCAATTCTTCTTTTGTAGTCACATTAAGCTTTGCAAGCAATAAATCAAGATCATCACGAAATGATGGTATACCTCTATTTTTAAACCATTCACTTAAAATGCTAATATTATTTTTATCACTATCTAAGGCTCTTTTTACAATAACCGGAGCATAATCAATATTGATTATTTCGTATATCTTAGTAAATACAGCAACTTTTTCATTGTATTCAGCAATTAATACTTCTTTATTTTTATTCATTAAAATACATTTCATTAGTATCACCATTCCTATATATATTGTACCATACTAATAATTATTTTTCACTTCTTCCTTCATTTAATAAAGTATCAAGAGTAACTAAAGTAAAACCTCTTTGTTTAATATAGTTTATTAAAATATTAAGTTCAGATAAATTACTATCAGAAAGATTTACTCTAATAATACTACCATTCCTTAAATTTCCTTTAACACTTGCATAAATATTTTCTTCTAATTTTAAAGTAGGTATAATAGTATGCATAGATAAACTATTACATAAGTTTAAAACTTCTTCTCTATCATAATCTGCATAACAATATTTAGGAGCACTACCACTAATAGTTTCTAATTTGTATAAGGAATTTTTAAATAACATTTCATCATAACTCTTATCATAACTAAGTAATTCTAATTCATATTTTTCTTTATTTAAATTACTAAACATAGAATAATTTTCTTCCAAAACAGTTCCATCAATAAAGAAAGTAGTGTTTATAGAAGTAGAATCTATTATATTAATTAATTTTTCTAAATAAGTACTATCTTCTATAGTAAATATTAAAGCTATATCAGTAGTAACACCATTACCACTAGATATATATTTATCATAATAATCATCTATAGATATACTAGGACTAACTTCATCAAAGACAAGTAAACTTTCATTATAGCTACCATAGTTTTTCATTTTTTTAAAGCTCTCTTCTAAATTAACTTCTAAACCGTTATAACCAGGAATTATTATATTATCTACAATCTTAGCATTAATAGCTTTTTCTTCACTATTAACTTTATTTTCTTTGATTTCTTTCATTATAGGGTCATTAGATTCTAATATAACAATCGCTTTTTCTGTATAATAAAAAGAAAAGAGCAAGGCTATTATTACTAACAATGCTTCCCCTACTTTTTTAAAAGACTTCATTAGTATCACCCATAATAATTTTATTTAAGTGATTATTAATTTATTCTAAGTTAAGGGATATAATGCAAAGTAAGCATCACTTGCTCTTCTTGAAATTCTTCTTGTAACTAAAGTTGAATAACTATTACGAGGATTTTCCCAAGTTGAATTAGGACTAGTTACAGTTATAGATATCTTAGGATTCGTTGATGGAGCATATCCAACAAAAGCAGTTGATACTGTATCTGTATCATTAACTCCATCTCCATCAGTATCTTTAGCACTCTGACTAGTACCAGTTTTACCACTTGGATCATAAATATCAGCGATATATTCACGTCCTAAACCATAACTTGTATTCATAACAGCATAAAATCCTTCTTTTACTCTATTTAAATATTCAGGTGTTGTATTAACTGTATTTAAGACATTAACATCAAATGTATATATAACTTCTCCTAAAGACTCATCATCTGTAGATGCTCTAACTTCTTTAAGTAAGTGAGGTTGTAATCTACTACCACCGTTAGCAAAGGTGGCGATATATTGAGATAATTGGATTGGTGTGTATGTATCAAATTGTCCCATTACAAAATCAAGAAGTAAACCTGGGGCTTTATTATCACTAGTATATCCTAAAGATTCAACTGGCAAGTCTATTTCTGTTTTAACACCAAGACCAAATTCTTTAAAAGTATTTCTATATATATCAAAAGCTTCTTCATTAATTACTAAAGGTTTATTGTACTCGTAAGTAGCACCTGCAACTTTCATAGCAGTTTTAAACTGATAGACATTACTAGATAAAGCTAGAGCATCTATATCATTAATTCTACCTAATGTTCTCCAAGAACACTTCTGTGGTGTACCTGCTATTTTAATACATTCATCTACTTGATAATCTCCTGGTTTTATTGCTCCTGTATTATATCCAACTAACATACTAGCTCCTTTTACAACAGAACCTGATGTCATTGGATCAGTCATAATACCTGTAGTACAATCTATTGTTTTATATCCTCCATTACCATCACTTACTGCTTGACGTCCTGCCATAGCAAGTATTTCTCCGGTATTAGGATCAGTTATAACTGCATAACTTCTATCATAATATTCTGTATTTGCTTGTCCTTTTGTAGATAATATCTCTTCATTCAATATAGCTTCTAATTGTTGTTGTAATTCTATATCAATAGTAAGTACTATATCATTACCTCTTTTTCCTTCACTAACAAGCTCTAACTCGTGAGAATTAATAGTCTGATAAATAGCTTTCTTTCCTTTTAAATATTCTTCATATTGTTCTTCTATATAACTAGTACCAACTGTATCATTCAAAGAATACCCTTTAGCAAGATATTCTTCTTTCTCTTCACTAGGAATAGTACCTACATTACCTAAGATAGTTCTAAATGTATCACCATAATTATAAACTCTTTCCCAATCAAGTCTTGTATTAAATCCAGGAAGTGTCTCATTATTTTCTGCTATATAAGCATACTCTTCTTCTGTTACATCTTCATTTTTAATAATTTTATCATCATAAGAATATCCTTTATTCATTAAATAATATAAGTAACTAGCTTTACTATCAGCTTCAGTAAAGGAAGCTAATTCTTCATCAGTTACTCTTTCTATTTTAAGTTCATATATATCATTACTATCAAGTTTTCTTTGTTCATATTTTTCCCATTCACTATCTTTTATTCTATCATTCATCTTACTACTATTTTTAGCGACAAAGAATTCTCTTTTGCTTCTATCTGTTACTTTATCATAATCTAAAGATAAATGTTCTGATACGGTATAAGCAAGTTCTATTTCTTCTTCTGTACTTCTATTTTTATCTTTATTATAGTAAATAGTTTTAACCGCTTTATTGTCAACTATCACTTTTCCATTACGATCTAATATTCTACCACGAGGTGTACTAGATCCTTCAACTGTTTGGGTAGCGAGAGTTGCTAATTCTTCTTCATATTTACTTTGTTCTCTTAACATTACTTGATAAAGTCTAAGAGAAATAATTGTAAATAAAAGAACTAAAATAACACCTAAAAATACAAAACGTTTTTTATAAGTTGATTGATTAACTGTATAATTTCGCTCAGGTTTATTAATTTTTTTACTATTAACTTTTTGTTTTATTTTCAAAATACACCACCCTCTTTCTTTACTAGTTTATCACATAATTTTAAAATTACTACATATAAATTTAATAAAGGTGAGAAAATTGATAGAAAGAATAATAAAAAATAATATTAAGAATTTAAATTATCATTTAGTAATGGGTTATTTAGAAAGTAAAAATGTTTATCCTACTGAGGATGAAGCGATAATAATTACTAATTTTTTAAAAGAAAATTATAATATTTTATTAAAAGATAATAGTATTTTATTAAATTTAAAAGGTAATATTAGAGATGATATTTATTATGGGGTATCTAATATCTTAATTAGTTTAAAAAATAGTTATTTATAGAAAAAGTTGCTACACTAAGTAACAACTTTTTTTTATTAATTTACAGGATAAACAGAAACTTGTTTCTTATCTCTTCCTTTACGTTCAAACTTAACAATTCCATCTATTGTTGTATATAATGTATCATCATTACCACGTTTGACATTAACACCTGGGAATACTTTAGTTCCTCTTTGACGATAAATTATACTTCCTGCTGTTATAAATTCTCCATCACTTGCTTTAGCACCTAATCTACGTCCAATAGAGTCACGTCCATTAGATGTTGAACTTTGCCCTTTTTTATGTGCAAATAACTGAATATCTAATTTTAAAAGATTCACTTTGGTCCCTCCTTACTGTATTTCAATATTTTCTTTATATTTTAATGATAATTCTTTTAGTAGTCTTAACATATTTTTAAGTAGAGATTGAGTTACTCTATCATTACTTAAAACTTTTATAGTTAAGCCTTTACTACTAGCAAGATAAGTAATCGTAGTTTTATCAATAGTAAGAATACCATTAATTGTTGTAGTAACAATGGAACTAACGGCACTACAAACGATATCTTTACCATAATCATCATACATAGCGTGTCCTAATATACTTATCTTTTTAAAATAACCCTTTTCTTTTTCTACTTTTACTGTAATCATAACTATCCATTAATCTTAGTAATTTTAATTTTTGTATATGGTTGTCTATGTCCTTGAGTTTTACGATTACTTCTAGACTTATTCTTATACTTGAAAACACGTATTTTCTTAGCTTTACCATTTTTAATAACACTACCTTCTACAGTAGTATTTGCTAAGTAAGGTGAACCAACTTTACTATCAATCATTAATACTTGATCAAAAGTTACTGTATCACCGGCGTTAGCATTAATCTTTTCAACAAAGATTTCATCACCAACACTCACACGATATTGTTTTCCACCAACTTTAATTACTGCGTACATTTTTTAACCTCCTTTTTCAAACTAAAGACTCACTCTTAAGGTATTGTTCTCTTCATCAACAATTTCTACCTCTTTAATGTGGTTTACAGCTATTTATACGAGGTATATAAAGCTACAAACACTATGATTTTACCATAGTTTTACTTACTAGTCAAATGTTTTTTGTTACTATTCACAGCTTAATTTGAGAAAATTGTAAAACATCATGAAAATATAGTGTGTTAAGCACTATT
>CALVJE010000070.1 GCA_944331725.1 uncultured Bacilli bacterium
TTTTTCATTTGTTTCATCATTTTTTTCATACTTTCAAATTGGGTTAATAGTTTATTTACTTCTGATACTGATAATCCACAACCTTTAGCAATTCTTGTTTTACGTGATGCTTTTATAATAGAAGGATTTCTTCTTTCTTCTTTAGTCATAGATAATATTATTGCTTCTATATGGGCCATCTGTTTAGGAGGGATATTTACATTAGTTAGTCCCATTTTCTTAGCACCCGGTATTAATTTTATAATGTTTTCAAGAGGTCCTAATTTCTTTATTTGTTTTAGTGTACTTAGGAAGTCTTCAAGATCAAACTTACCTTGCTGCATCCTCTTGGCAGTCTTTTCAGCTTCCTTCTCATCAATAGCAGCTTCTGCTTGTTCAACTAAAGAAACTATATCACCCATACCTAGAATACGACCTGCCATACGTTCTGGATCAAAGGAATCTAGTCCATCTAGTTTTTCACTTACACCAATGAACTTGATAGGTACATTAGTTAAGTGTCTTACTGATAAGGCAACACCACCTTTAGTATCACCATCTAACTTAGTAAGTATTACTCCTGTTAGTTTTAATTTATCGTTAAAACCTGTAATAACGTTAATAGCATCTTGTCCCATCATAGCATCTATTACAAGTAATGTTTCCTCAGGAGACACCGCTTCAGTAATATTTGCTAATTCATCCATTAAGGCTTCATCTATTTGAAGACGTCCTGCAGTATCGATTAAAACATAGTCATAACCATTTTCTTTAGCATAATTAATAGCATTCTTACTTATTTCTACAGGATTTCCTTTACCTTCACTATAAACTTCAATATTAAGTTCTTTACCAAGTTGTTTTAACTGATCTATGGCTGCAGGGCGATAAACATCACAAGCGACCATTAGTGGTTTCTTACTCTTTTTCTTACGAAGATAATTAGAAAGTTTTCCTATTGTTGTAGTTTTACCACTACCTTGAAGTCCTACTAACATTAATATGGCTGGATTTCCTGTTGTATTAAGTGGTGCAGAGTCTCCTCCTAGTAATTCAGTTAATTCATCTTTTACTATCTTAACAAATAAATCTCCTGGTTTAATACTAGTTCTAACTTCTTCTCCTAAGGCTTTTTCTTTTACATTGTTAACAAACTCTTTAACTACTTTATAATTTACATCGGCTTCTAGCAAAGCTAGACGTATTTCTTTCATCATATCGCCGATATTATCTTCAGTAATTTTACCATAACCTTTTATCTTATGTAGAGCATTTTGTAATCTATCTCCTAAGCTTTCAAACATCTTGACACTTCCTTTTCTTTTAATATTATAACTGATATGTATGAAAAAGTAAAAAGAAAATGATTAGTTATCATTTTCAATTTTCATTAAATTATTATCTTTATATATAGTTTCTCATATTTTTTACCTTAATTCTCTGGTATTTCTATATCTTTTACTTCTCCAAAATTAGAGTAGTTAATACTTATAGACATAGTCATAGGTGTATTATTAACATAAGTAGCATAACTTGATAAATCATATGCTATTTTAATCACTTCATCTTCTTCATTAGTTTCTAAAGTGATCTTATTAGTAGGCATATCAACATCTATATTGGTATTATTAATTATAGAATCTATAGTATTAGTAGTTATTTCATAGTTATAGGAAATATTACCTGTTTCATATTCTGTTTTAGAGATAAGAGTTGATTTTTTTATAATGTTTGCAATAACTTTATCATCAGTAATATTATTAAAGTGATATAAATCTGTTGTTACTTCATATTTATCTGTTAGTTTAAGCAAATAAATATTATCATAAATAAAGTAATTGTAAAATGAATTATTAGTTGTCATTACCCCTTCTATTCTGTTATTAGATTTATCTCCTGTAAAGTTTGTTATTTCTCCATTAATATTTTCTTCTCTTGTAAAATGATAATTACCATTTTCTATTCCATCTAATTTATAGTAAGCATTAATATTAGACTCATTATCATTATAATTAGGGCTTTCATTATAACTGCCTCTTAACATACTAATTATAATAATAAAGAATATCACATAGAAAAGAAAGAAAAGAAAGGCTCTACCTCTTTTACTTTTATATAGGTTTTTTATAAATTCTATATATTTATTTTGCTCCTTAACTTTCTTTTCTTTCACTTTAATACTACTCCTAACAAATCTTTTTTATCTATACCATTTAAGTAATCTTTTACTAAACATCTTTTCTTACCTTCGATAGCGATATCAGTTAATATTATTTCATTATCTCCTGCTACTACACAAATACCATCTTTTTCAAAACCAACAATAGTTCCTGGTTCTGTTTTAGCATAATATCTATTTCCAATTCTAACATCATATACTTTCATTCTTTTACCATTTATAGTAGTGTAAGCTCCTGGAGTTGGATTTAAGGCTCTTACTTTATTATCTATTTCTACATTTGTTTTAGTAAAGTCAAGCTTTTCATCTTCTTTAGTAATATTATAGCCATAAGTAACTTCAGCCTCATCTTGTTTAATAGGTTTAATATTACCACTAATTATATTAGGTAGAGTTTCTAATAGTAAGTCTTTTCCCATTTCACTTAATCTATTATGAAGTGATTCTAAAGTGTCATTTTTAGTTATTTCGGTTTCATTTTGACTAATAATATCTCCTCTATCCATCTTAACGTCCATATACATAATTGTTATACCAGTCTTATCATAACCATCCATTATAGCGTGATGAATAGGGGCGCCTCCTCTTAGTTTAGGTAAAAGAGAAGCGTGAACATTAATACATTTATATTTTGGATAATCAAGTAACTCTTTAGGTATTATTTGTCCATAAGCACAAGTTACTATCATATCTGGCTCATATTTTAAAACATCCTCATATTCATTTCTTATTTTTACTGGTTGTAATACTGGTATATTATATAGAGCGCTTGCTTCTTTTATTGGAGAAGGTGTTAATATTTGTTTTCTTCCAACTTTTTTGTCTGGTTGAGTAACAACTGCTACTACATTATAATTTTCGGCAAGAGCTTTAAAGATTGGTACAGAAAAATCAGGTGTACCCATAAATACAATTCTTATATCTTTCATTATTAACCTCCTATTACTTTTAAAATTATAGTTAAAGTTAGACCTAATGTTATTAAAAGGAGTCCTGTTAGTGCTAAAACACTTGCATTCCCATAACTATAAGCATATTTAAAGTTAAGGTTCTTCTCTTCTTCAGGAATAATTACTTCTTCTTCTTTTTTAACTTTTAATACTACTTTAGGTTTTTCTTTAGATAAGAATTCATTGTTTTTTATTTCTCTATAACTTGGCATTGTTATTATACTTAAATTTAAAGCATCTATAGAACTAAATCTTCTAATGATAGGATACTTGCTATCTGTTATTTTTGAAACTAGATAAGTAAGTTCTATTTTACCTACACTATTAATTATTTCTTCTATATTAGAAAGATAATCTTTTGCAAGATCTTTACGTTTTATAAAGGCAATACAAGGAGAAGAAGTAGACATATCTAAATCATTCCATATTTTATTAAATGCTTTTAAGACAGTATTCTTTTCCTTTTCTGTCATATTAGTATGATTACAAAGATTAGTTAGATTAACTTTACAAGATTCATAATCTTTACGATAAAATGCTTCTTTATCATAAGAAGTAATGTTCTTATAATATGGACTTATAGAAGTTATTTCTGCTAAATAGTAAGGGCTTCTAAAAGCATAGTAATAGGCCATAGCAGGAGAATCTGTAATATAAATAGCATTTGCAGATTCTTTTAGATTTCTAGAAATTATATTTTTATAGTTATGATTATTAAATATATAATTTATTTTCTTTAAGTTATTTAGTTGTTTAAAGTCAAAAGATTGATCTAGCCCATTTTCATCTATAATAGATTTAAAGTGAGATGGAAAACTATGGAAACAGTAACCATTTACAATATATTTATCATATAAGTACATTAATATTTGCTTTTGATTAGAGATATTATCTTTATCAGTTATATTTAAAACTTTAGATATATATTTAATTAAAAGATTATTTAAAGATAATACTAAGTCTTGGTGATTAGTATAAGTATTAGATATTACTTCTAAGTCATTTAAAAGTTCATTATTATAAGTATCAGACTCTATTACTATTTTATATTTAATAATAAAATCCATTATAATTAATAGAGAATATCTATTATATTCATAAATTTCTCCATTTATAGAAACATTAGATATTTTATTCTTAGTAGTTTCATTTTCTAAGACATTATGAAGGATTGTTAATAGTTTTGGACTATTTAATAATGATTTAATGTTCATAACTATACCAACCTTCTTTCTAGTATAAATTATACCACAAGAAAAAGTACTTTTACAATAAAGTACTCTTACTTTTCAGGATAAAAACAAGAAATAAAATATTAATAGTAGAGAAAACATTATATTAAAAGGCTTCCCTGCTATTTTTTATTGAAAATTTGATTTTTGATCCAAAGATAAATAACAAATTATATCTGCTAATCCCTTTTCAAAATTATACGATAATATTTTTCTTATTCTCTTTAGACTTACAGGATAAAATATGATTCCGTATATATCTTTCTAAAAGCACCCATTACCACTTATACATCTACCACTAGCATTAAAGGTATATGAAGAATAACTACCATCAGCATTTCTTATATTAGCAGTTATATTACTAAGCATTGCTCCATATGGAAACATAGCATTATCAACATTACTTACATCAAACGGGAAATTAAGATAATACCATCCAGTATATCCTCCTACATTCTTACACCACCCTAATGCCATTTTATTTTTTTCGCCATAGCATCCATTATTACTAGAAGTTTCTGTGCCATCATAAAAATAATACCAATTATATTGTCCAATAGGAATATCACCATTATACCAATATAGCCGTTGCCAACCTGTAACCATTTGGCCATTTTTATAATAGTAATATTTAGGATTGCCATTAGTGTCAGGATCTTCTTCGCCCCTTGTCCATCCATTACCTATCTTAAAGCTTACTGTATCTTCTAATTGTTCTGATTTTTCGTTAACACCTGTTAATGTACATGTTATTGTTGCAACTATCAATGAATCAACATTAGATTTTACTGTATAACTCTTGTTGCCATTATCTATTAATTCAATATTACTATACTCTTTATTTATATTATCTACACCACTACATTGTAATTTAACATTATTAATATCATTACTATACGTTGTAGTCAATATAACATCTTTCAAATTAACATCACTATATGTCTTCCCTGTTCCATTTTCTTGTATTTGACTATCAGCTAACAAAACTTCTTCTTTATTAAGTTTAAAATACGGTTCAAACAAATGCTCATTTACATCTAGTGATAAATCATTATAATCTAATCCTACTTTAACTCCTAATTTTATTGTTTCTTCTTTATCATTATTATTTATAACAATTATTTTATATATATTTGTAGATCCATTTGTTCCTTTTTTTTCTAAATTTGCACCTATTTCTTTTGGTGGTGCATCTATCTCTTCCTCTTTTATATAAAAAGCAGAAACATTTTCATCTAAATTACCAATATAGTAAAAGTTAAATCGTGCTTTTATACTATTAGGATTACTTAAAGTAACAGTAAACTCTATTGTTGTATTAGCAGGAACAGTTAAAGTATTTCCTTCAGCGTCATCTACTTCTAACTTATAAGTTAAATTACCAGTTACTATACTAATTGCATTACTTTTCTCTTTTGTTACTGTAAACATTGCATAAGAAAAGTATCCT
>CALVJE010000071.1 GCA_944331725.1 uncultured Bacilli bacterium
TTTATGTTAGGAGGATACTTTTCTTATGCAATGTTTACAGTAACAAAAGAGAAAAGTAATGCAATTAGTATAGTAACAGGTAATTTAGTATATGATCTAAAAGTAGATGGTGAAGAAGAAAATAAATTAATAATACCTGCTAACACAACAAAAGAATTTACTGTTACTTTAAGTAATCCCAATAATAGAATAGCAAGATTTAACTTTTATTATTTAGGAAGTTTACCTGATGGAGTAACTGCAGGATATGTAGTAAGTGATGGATTTAATATACCAATGAGTGAAGTAGGATCTAATTTAGAGAAAAGTGGAACAAGTGGATCTAGTAATACATATAAGATAAAAGTAACAAATACAAATGATAGTGAAGTAACAATAAATCTAGGAGTAGATGTAGGACTAGATTATAATGATCTAACTCTACCAAGTAATGGACATTTATTTGAAGAATATAAAGTTAATGTATCTGATATAGTATTAACTAGTCCGGGAGAAAATGGAGATACCTATGATGATGGAGAAGATACCTTTATTACAGGAAGTAATCCTAATAATTATATATGGTATAGTGGAAAACTTTGGAGAGCGGTTAGCATAAATAATGAAGAAAAGACAACTAAATTAGTAACACAATGGAATATAAGTACAATTGTTTATTCAAGTGGAAGTACAAATTTTTCAGGAAGCCATATGAAAGACTGGTTAAATAATACAACAGCAGATGGATTCTTAGGTAACTTAAGAGATTATGAAAATTTTATAGTAACAGATAGTGTGTGGGATGCGACCCTTGATACTGCTTCTCTTGGAAGTATAGAAAGACCTAATGGTACAACAATAGTAACAGCAACTGTAGGACTTTTGAACTTATATGAGTATCAAGAAAGTTTTAGAGGAACAACTTATAGTAATGGCTATTTAAATAATGGACTTTATTGGTGGAGTTTAACTCCATATAGTTCGTCATATGTGCGTGACATCAACTACGATGGTAATGCGTATAATGGTGGTCCTTCGAACACGAGTGGTGTTCGGCCATCTATAAATTTAAAATCTAACGTCAAAATTGTTGGTGGTGATGGAACAATTGATAATCCTTATCGCTTAGAAGGAGATAACGATACGAATCTTTCAGGAACACCACTTTCAAGTAGATATAGTGGAGAATATATAAAGTTTGGTAATGAAGAAAATAATCTATATAGAATAGTGAGTCACGAAACCGAAGGATTAACAAAAATAACAAGTGCCGAGCCATTAAAGAATTCTAATACATTTATAACAAGTACTTTTGGAAGTAATACAACATTTTCAAATACAAATACAATAGGTACGTTCTTAAATGGAGAATACTTAACAAAATATGTAGATAGTAGTTATAGTGCAATGATAGAAGATAGTACAACTTGGTATCTTGGAACAGTAGGAATTGGAGAATCATATAAATCAGCAAAATATATTATTGGTAATAATGGTAGTGTTGAAATGCTTACTCCTAATCATACAACTGCTAAAGTAGGGTTACTTCGCTTAGGAGAATTAATGGCAGGACAATTTGATAGATATGATAATAATAAAACTTATTGGACATTAACACCATATAATTCGTCATATGTGCGTAACGTCTACAACGCTGGTAACGCGGCTGATGGTAGTCCTTTGGGTATGCAAGGCGTTCGGCCATCCATAAATCTAAAATCTAACGTGCAAATCGTAGATGGTGATGGAACTAAAAATAATCCATTTACTTTGGAGCTAGGTTAATAATAATTTAATATAAAAAGAGAAATGTTTGGTAAAGAGTAGAAATTTCTCTTTTTTTCTGGTATTATATAATAGATTTATGGAGGAAGTAATATGAGTAAAAAAATATATGAATATGATTTTTATGGAAAGAAGATTGTTGTAGAGCACGGTGAACTTGCTAAACAAGCTAGTGGTTCTGTTTTAGTTAGATATAATGATACGGTTATATTAACTGCAACTGTTATTAATAAAAATGTAAATTTATTAAGTGATTTTTTTCCATTAACAGTTAATTATCAAGAAAAACTATATTCTGTTGGAAAAATTCCAGGAGGATTTATTAAACGTGAAGGACGTCCAACTGATGCTGCTACTCTTGCTGCTAGAATGATTGATAGACCAATGAGACCTTTATTTAAAGAAGACTTTAAAAATGAAGTTCAAGTAATTAATACAGTTCTATCTGTTGATCAAGATTGTTCTCCTGAGTTAACGGCAATGTTAGGTTCATCTCTTGCTACTATGATTAGTGGGGCACCGTTTATGGGACCTATCGCAGGTGTTAAAGTAGGATATATCGATGGAGTGTATATTATTAATCCTACTGTAGAAGAACTAGAAAAAAGTGTTCTTGATCTTACTGTTGCAGGAACAAAGGATGCTATTAATATGGTAGAAGCAGGTGCTAAACAAGTAGACGAAGAGATTATGCTTGAGGGATTAATGAAAGGTCACGAAGCTATTAAAGAATTATGTGTTTGGCAAGAAGAAATAATCTCTGATATTGGTGTTACTCCATTTGTTTATGAGTCTTTAACTATTGAAGATGATTTAAGAGATGAAGTAACTAAACTAATAGAGAAAGATTTAGATGAAGCTTTAAGGATTAAAGAAAAGTTAGAAAGATATGGAAGAATAGATGAGATAAAAGATAATTTAATAGAGAAATATAAAGAAGAGAATAAAGAGTTAGAAAAAGAAGAATTAGATTTATTAGTTGTTAAAGTAGAGAAAATATTTAGTGATGTTGAGTATAGATTATTTAGAAATATCGTTGTTAAAGAAAAGATTAGATCTGATGGAAGAAGAATGGATGAGATAAGACCTTTATCTACTGATATAGATTTACTTCCTAGAACTCACGGTTCGGCTTTATTCACTCGTGGTGAAACTCAAGCTTTATCAGTTACAACTTTAGGAGCTTTAGGAGAACATCAAATTCTTGATGGACTTAGTCTAGAAGATGAAAAAAGATTTATGTTACATTATAACTTCCCACAATTCTCAGTTGGAGAAACAGGAAGATATGGAGCACCTGGTAGACGTGAGATTGGTCACGGTGCTTTAGGAGAAAGAGCATTATTACAAGTAATACCTAGTGAAGATGAATTTCCATATACAATTCGTGTAGTATCAGAAATATTAGAAAGTAATGGTAGTAGTTCACAAGCTAGTATTTGTGCAGGATGTATGAGTTTAATGGCAGCAGGAGTACCTATTAAAAATCCTGTCGCTGGTATTGCAATGGGACTTATTACTAGTGATGATGACTATACAATTTTAACAGATATCGCTGGTATGGAAGATCATTTAGGAGATATGGACTTTAAAGTAGCAGGTACATCTAATGGTATTTGTGCTTTACAAATGGATATTAAAATAAAAGGAGTAACTAAAGAAATATTAAAAGAAGCTTTAGAACAAGCTAAAAAAGCAAGGCTTGAAATACTAGAAGTTATTAAAAAACAAATACCTGAACCAAGAAAAGAAGTATCTAAGTATGCTCCTAAGACTAAAGTATTCTATATTTCTCCATCTAAGATTCGTGATGTTATTGGTAAAGGTGGAGAGATGATTACTAAGATAATTTGTGATGCTAGTAATGTAACTGATGTAAATAATATTAATGCTGTTAAAGTAGATCTAGAAGATGATGGTAGAGTAATTGTATATCATACTGATCAGGATGTAATTGATAAAACAGTTAAAATGATAGAAGATATTGCAAGAGAAGTTGAAGTAGGAAAGACTTATGAAGCGAAAGTAGTAGGTGTTCACGATTTTGGATGCTTTGTTGAAATTTGGCCTGGTTGTGAAGGATTAGTTCACGTATCACAACTAGATACTAAACATATAGACAAAGTAGAAGATGTTGTAAAAGTTGGAGATACTATCTTAGTAAAAGCTGTAGGTAAAGATAAAAAAGGAAAAGAAAACTTCTCAAGAAAAGAAGTACTATTAGATATGAAAAAGAAGAAGTCTGAATAAAAACTTCTTCTTTTAATATGAAAATAATTTACAATTATACATTTCCAATAAATCATTTATATCGCTAATTTCATATATTCCTTCTATAAAACAAAATCGAATAATTAAATCATAAATATTGTTTTTAGGTAAAGAATAAGAAGCACTATTAAGTAGTTTATCTATTTCTTCTTCATTTAACTTTAATGAAAGTCCTAATAATATAACTGTTTCTTTGCTTGGATGATAATTAATATCACTTCTAATTTTAGAAAATAGTCTTCTATCAATATTAACTCTGTTATATACATCACTATCTTTTAAACCTCTATCATCAATATACTTAAATAACAATTCTTGAAAATGATTTTCCTTATTAGCTTCGTTAATATAATTTTCTACTTTTGAAGTTTGATAATTATTCAATCTTCTTCTTATATGAGGTATTACTTCTAAATTATTATTAATATATTCATTTAATTTCTCTTTCATAATTGTCTCCTTTAATGCGACCAAATTAATTATTAAATATAATATAATTATAGTAGAAAGAAGGTATGTGTATGCAAAAAAAATTAGATAAGTTAAAAGAAAATAGTATTTTAGGAGTAGAAGTTAAAGCTAATTTAAGTATAAGTCCTGGGATAAGTGGAACAATCATAACAAAAGATAAGAAAGTATATGTTTATTCTTTATATTATCGTATGACTCTATTTATGGAAAAAAATAATATTCCTTTAGAAGATATAACATTAATAAAAGAATTAACTGATGAAGAGTATGATAAACTTATTAGTTTTATTAAAGAGGAAATATTTAATAAAGAGTATGTTTGTAGGCCTCTACGAGATAGTTCTTCTGCTGTTTTTGGTTCAAGTGAAAATAAGTTCTTTTATTATCCTAATTGTTATGATATCAATACTAAGGAAAACTTATATGATAAGACTAGAAAAATAATAGAAGAGGTTAAATAGCAATCTCTTCTTTTTCATATTCTTTACATTTTTCTTCTAATAGATTAAAGTCACAACATCTATCTTTAATTCTTTTAGAAAGCTTGTTAGTGTCATATTTTAACATAAAGAAATTAACTTTATCTAGTAAATCTCTTTTATGATTGTTTAAATAAGTAGTTTGTTCTATAATTAACTTTTTGTATTGCATATCTTTTACTAAAGGAAGTACTTCAGTTAAACAAGATTTTGGAGTTGGAATCATGTTGTTAATATTAACTATGCCAAGTTCGCCATCTTTAATTTTAAATATATCAAGAGCCCTATTATTCATTGTTAAATGTTTAGGTTTAGGACTTGAAAGTGGGGCAAAGTAAGTTTGATTATTAAAAGTATAGACAACTCCTACATAAGGTCTAGTTTTTGTTTTGTTATAGGCAACTCTATTATCAAATTTTCTTAAATAGTTAATATAGTCATTATCAATATAGTATATTTTTAATGTTTTCATTTGAACCTCCTGATTATAATAATAAAGGACGACTTTTAAAAAATCGCCCACTTTTTTCAGTCCCTACTACGGCAAGGGTATTCCACTTTTTTCAGTCCCTACTACGGCAAGGGTATTCCACTTTTTTCAGTCCCTACTACGGCAAGGGTATTCCACTTT
>CALVJE010000072.1 GCA_944331725.1 uncultured Bacilli bacterium
TCATCTCCCTTATAATATTTTTGATAAATAAAAATCTAGTATGTTTTTTTATTTACACACTAGATTATACACTGTCTTAATTAACTAGCAAGTTCTAAGGTAAATGAATTTTGTTTAGTACCATCTCCAGATGTTATTATAACGTTAGATTTTAGATTCATAGATGGCCGAGCCCCGTACGCGTTAGAAGGGCTATTGTAGCTCGCGCCGCCGGAGTCGTAGACGCTACGCACGCCAGACGAACTGTATGGTGTTAAAGTCCAATAAGATGTTGTTAACCCAGTACTAGTACTTCCACCCTTTACCGCATATCTTTCAAATTGTCCGACCATTAATTCTCCAAATCTTAACAATCCTACTTTTGCTTCTGTACTTGTAGCATACCCTGACATATTAATATCCGTATATTTGGCTAATTTATATGAGGCACCGCTTCCTACTGCTCCCAAATACCAAGTCGTATTATCTTCTACCATTTCACTATATGTATTATCTACATAATTTGTTAGATAGTCTCCATTTAGGAATGATCCTATTGTATTTGTACTTGAAAATGCTGTATTACTTCCAAATGTACTTGTTATAAATTCTCCAGAACTCTTTAATGGTTCGGCATTAACTATCTTTGTTCCTGTACCATTTTCGTTACTTACTATTCTATATAAATTATTTCCATCATTTCCAAAGCGGATGTATTCTCCACTTTTCTTAGTGTAAACTCTTTATAAGTTCCTTATTTCTTTTCATAGTATTAATAACATTCTTCTTAACAGAGTTTCTAGGTACTAAACTATATCTAGTCTTTAAATACTCTTCTATCTCTTCATAATCAGTTTCAAATATATCTTTAAAAAACTTATAACCTTCTGGATATCTATTATAAAATAAATCTAAACTTCTTAAATCCTTTCTAATCAAAATATAAGGATTAAAATAAGTAAAGTTTTTATAATTAATAAAAGTATTAGAAAAATCTGTAATAGGTGCTAATCTAATAGTATTATTAGGATAATATTCTTCCATATTTCTTGCATATCTATCTTCTTGTTCCATCATCAAATCAACTGCTAACAACTTATATAAATCTTTTTTATGAACATCTTCTAAATTTTTAAAGTATCTATCATTAAAATTTTCTACATACTCTCCATATTCAAAGTTATCTTCAGGTTTAAAATATATATATTTATTACTACGATAATTAGGAGTTATTATTTTATATGTTATAAGACTTTTTCTAACAACTTTTAAACTAGTAGTCCTTAAATTAATTTTATGACATAAATATCTACCAATTATTTCATTAACAACATCTACATAACTTACTTCTTTTTGAAAGAAATACTCTCCGTTAATTTCTATTAAATAATCTTTTAAAATATCAAAATATTCCCTTTTACTTATTCCTATTTTATCTAAAATATTTTCATCTTTAATTAAATCTATCACAGTGATGCCTCCATTTTCTAGAGGCTTATTATACCAAGAAAAAAAAGAAAAGTAAATTATTTCTTTCCTTCTTTAAATGTTTCACTTAATACTGTTCCTGCAGTTACTAGGTTTTGTAATTCACTAGGAACTATTATCTTAGTAGACTGTCCATTAGCTACTTTAACCATAGCATCATAACTTTTTAGTTTTAATACTGAAGCATCAGCTTTAGCTTCTTTAAGTAACCTAATTCCCTCAGCTTCAGCATTTTTAATTTTAATAATAGCTTCTGCTTCACCTTCTGCTTTCTTAATAGCTGCTTCTTTCGCTGCTTCTGCTCTTAAGACTGTACTTTCTTTTTCTCCTTCAGCGATTAATACAGCAGCTTTCTTCTCACCTTCCGCTTGTAATATTTTCTCACGTCTTTCACGTTCAGCACGCATTTGTTTTTCCATTGCATCTTGAATATCACGAGGTGGAATAATGTTTTTAACTTCTACTCTATTTACTTTAATACCCCAAGGATCAGTCGCTTCATCTAGAATTGATCTCATTTTAGAATTAATGATATCTCTTGATGTTAAGGTTTGATCTAGTTCAAGCTCACCTATAATATTACGAAGAGTAGTTGCCGTTAAGTTTTCAATTGCATTAATAGGATTTTCTACTCCATAAGTATAAAGTTTAGAATCAGTTATTTGAAAATAGACAACTGTATCTATTTGCATAGTAACATTATCTTTAGTAATAACAGGTTGAGGTGCAAAGTCTTTAACTATTTCTTTTAATGATACAGTAGATGCTACTCTATCAATAAATGGTACTACATAATGAGGTCCTGTACCAAGTGTTTTATAGTAAGAACCTAATCTTTCTATTACTTTCGCTTGTGATTGAGGAATAACTTTTACTCCTAATACTATAATAACAATAATTACTATTAATATAACCCAAAACATATTAATCACTCTCCTTTATTTCTTCTACTTTAAGTTTTACTCCATTAATAGATAATACTTTTACTTTAGAATTCTCTTCTACTTCTTTATCACTATATGCACTCCACTTCTTACCTAGAACTTTAACTTCACCTATTCCATCTTTTTCTATTTTTTCTGTAACAACTCCAGTCTTACCTACAACCATATCTAAATTAGTAGGCACTTCTTCTCTTTTCTTCATCTTTTTAACAAAAGGTTTTGTTAAAAGTAATAAGAGAATAGAACTGATAGTAAAAACTGCTAGATGTATCATTAAGTTATCAGTTACTAAAGATACAAAAGTTGTAATTAAAGCTCCAAGTGAAAACCAAATAGATACTAAGTTTACTGTTACAAGTTCAAACAATGCTAATACTACAAATAAAACTAACCAAAAAAGTGTCATAATACTTCCTCCCTTGATAAAAATATACTATAAATTTAGAAAAAATACTACAAAAATAAACTTTTTCTTACATATTTTTTTAGATTATGCTAAAATCTTTAAGGAAACAGGTTTAATGGTTAAATTGGAAACGCAACATCTAAAAGATGCTAACGAACAACACATAAACAGTGCTGTTTTTATATTGTAAGGAAGGAGGTTAATTATGCCTGAGACTAAGTTTCAAGACTTTGTTTATACTCTAATAATGGCTTTTTTAATGGTATATGTAATGGTTTGTTATAATATTTCTATTCATACAGGTGGTCTAAGTAATTTTGTTTTCATAGAAGCATTCAAAGAGTTACCTTTTATGTGGATAGTTGCTATCATCTTAGAGTTTTTCTTAATAGGTAAAGTTGCTCATAATTTAACTTTTAAAGTACTCGATCCTAAAAAGACCCCAAGTATTATTATAAGTTATGGAATATCTATTGTAATAGTTTCTTTTATGTGCCCTATTATGAGTTTAATTGCAACTATTTTTATAAATAAACCTAGTCTTGATTTTTTTATATCTAGTTGGTTACAATCTATGGTCCTAAGTTTTCCTATGGCTATGTGTTTTCAATTGTTTTATGCAGGACCAATTGTTAGATTTATATTTAATTTATTTAAAAACAAACTAAGTAAAAAAGCCTAGTTTGTTTTCTTTATAATTTTAAATTTTTCTTTTTCTTCTTCATAATCCAAATCAAATATAGGATTATTTTCTAAGGCAAAAGGTAAATAAAAGTATTTATTAGTTCTTTTTATATAATCATCCGTATATAAAGTTTCTAACTCTTCTCTAGTTAATTCTTTTAATTTAGGTTTCTTAATATTAGATCCAACTAAAGGGCTATTAGTATTTATCTCTCTTAGCTCTCCATCTTTTTTTCTTATTAGTAAATAAGAAGATAATCCTTCTTCTTCGAGTTTTCTATTAAAAAACATTCTAGATTCTTTATATTTATCAAAATTAACTATCTCACTTTTCTTAACCATATCTTTATAATATGTATAAATATTAGGAAAATAGTTATTAAGATAATCTAAAAGATTGATATCATCTATATATAAGTTTCTATCAGTAATAGAAACATAATAAAATTTAATCACATAATCCCTCTTTTCACGAGTTATAGATTACCATAATATCTATAAAAATGTAAAGAAAAAGAATAGACTAATCTCTTCTATTTAACATAATCACAAATGTGATATTCAATAATATCTATTAATGTTATTATTCTAACTTATCTAATAAACTATCTAAAATTTCTTTACTTTCTATTTTTGTGATTGCAAAACATTTCTTACCTAAATCTTTAAAACTTGCTCCCGAGTGATATAAATCTTTCTTATCTAAAATAATAAATCTATCGTGAAAAGAGTTATTAACTACTAAAGTAATATTATTATACTGCTCTTTATACTTCTCATAATCTTCTATTTTATATTTATTAGTAATTAATGTTATTTGTTTATTAATCTTAGATAATATGTCTAAAATATTCTTATCAATATAATTGTCTATTATTACAATACTTATCTTTGCCTTTTCAAATATCTTCATCATAAGAGAATAAGCATCATAAATTTGTCCTTCAAAGAATATATGATTATTTTGTTCTTTAAAGTTAGAAAATGCATCTTCTAATAAATCTATTCTTTTAGAATCTTTTAATACTAAGTCATTTATATACTTTTGTTCTAGCAAATTATTTGATATATATTTTCTCATTGCTACAAAAGCATCCATTATTCTTATACTCACTTCTTCTGCAACAGGTGTTCTAAGTACAGTTGCAAGCATTGCCACCCCTTGCTCTGTAAATACATATAGATTATATCTTCTTCCACCTTTTATGTTTGAGGTTTCAAATTGAAACCTCAAATATAGTTTGCTTTCTTCATCAGTTAACTGAAACATAAACCTTTCTGGAAATCTATTTATATGTCGTTTAACTGCTAAATTAATTGTTTTAGTTCCATTAGCACATTCATAAAGTTTAGCCAAATCACTATCTAACATTACTTGCTTACCCCTAATCTCATATATCATATTTTCTATTTTAATGTCTTCTTTTTCTATTAAATCGTTTATAACTATGACCTCCTTCTATATCTTATTTTAAATACCTATTACATTACCTTTTGAAGTCCCAAGTTGGGACCGCAAATTTCTAAAAATGAAATAAACATCTCTATTATATATAATATACTGTTACTGATTATTTTTTTTCGCAATATTAAGAAGAATTCCAATACTTAATAAACTTATTAATAAGGAACTTCCTCCGTAAGATAAGAAAGGTAAAGTAACGCCTGTTACAGGAATTAAACCTATAACGACTGCAAGATTCATTAATGCTTGAAAAATCATTTGAAAGATAAGTCCAAAAGCTAAGTACTT
>CALVJE010000073.1 GCA_944331725.1 uncultured Bacilli bacterium
TTAGTTAATGACTTATTACTTGATAAATATGGTAAGAAGATGAGTAAAAGTAAAGGTAATATCGTTAAACCATTTGACTTAATGAATGAGTTTGGAAGTGATGTTATTAGATTCTATTTACCTTATGTATCTCCTGTGTGGACTCCTATTAAGTTTGATAATGATGGGTTAAAAGAAGTTAATTCTAAGTACTTATCAACTTTAAAAAATGCTTATTCATTCTTTGAGATGTATGCTAATGCTGATAAGATTGATCCTAGAGTTTATAATGTTCCTGTTAAAGATAGAGAATTAGTTGATAAGTGGTTACTATCTCGTTTAAATAATACTTTAGATTTAGTTACTAAAGCATATGATGAATATGATTTAAATAAAGTAGTTCATTACATTGTTGATTTCTTAAATGATGACTTTTCTAACTGGTATATTAGAAGTAATAGAAAGAGATTCTGGGATAGTGAACTTACTGAAAGTAAAAAGGCAGTATATCAAACTACTTATGAAGTTTTACTTACTTTATGTGAGATGGCGGCACCTATTACACCATTTGTTACTGAAGAGATTTATCGTAATTTGACTGATGGTAAGAGTGTTCATTTGAGAGATTTCCCTAAAGTAGATTCTAGTTTAATAGTTCCTGAACTTGAAAATAGAATGAGTTTAGTTCGTGATATTTGTAGTTTAGGACGTAATGCTAGAGAAGATGTATCTATTAAAGTTAGACAACCTCTTAACTTTATAATTGTTCCTAAAGTGTTTGAAAGCGTAGTAGGAGAACTTGAATCTATAATCTTAGAAGAGTTAAATGTTAAAGAAGTAGTTTATGAAGATGATATGAGTCTTTATATGGATTATATTGTTAAGCCTAACTTTAGAGTTGTTGGTAAGATGTTTGGTTCTAATATTAAAGCTTTCCAAGAGTTAGTTAGTAAGTTTGATATTAATGATGTTAATCAGATTAAATCAGGTTATTATACTACAGATTTTCTAGGTAGTGAGTTAAAAATAACAGAAGATATGATTGTTACAACTCTTAAAAATAAAGAAGGATACTGTGCATCTAGTAATGGTAATATTAGTGTTGTGTTAGATACTACTTTAACAGATGATTTAATACTTGAAGGACTTGCTCGTGAAGTAGTTAGAAAAGTACAAAGTCTAAGAAAAGAAGCTGATTTTGTTATTACTGATAGAATTAATCTTTATTATAATGGAGATGACATTATTGATGTAATGCTTGATAAATATATGAATTATGTTAAAGAAGAGACTTTATCACTTGAAGTTATTAAAGATCCTAAGCTTGATAAAAATATTCCTGTTAATGACTTAATGATGGGATTAAAAGTAGAAAAAAGAAAAAAATAAAATTTATATGAATTTTTAAAATTCAAGATAATTTAGTAGTGAAAATTGGGGAAAATAGGCGTTTTATAGTAATTTTGCACCTATTTTTCTTTTGAATTTTAAATTTTGCCTTTTTGATTTAATTATCTCCTTATGTTAGAGTTAAATCACTTTTCGAAAAGTATTTAATTAGGAAAGGAGAGAAGTAATGTATACAGGTTACAATGAAAAAGTTTTAGAAAAAATGATAAATTTAAAAGAAGCGGTTAAATTAAGAGACGAGCTTATAAGAAAAGGGGAAGTATTACCTGCTACAGAGGATGTTGTTTTTAAGAATTTGATTATGGAAAGTCGTGAATTTTTAATTATAATTTTAGAACATTTTTTAGGGCTTGGTAAAGAAATAATAAGAAAAAATATGTATTTGGAAAATACAGTGTTGCCTGTTAGTAATGCTAAAGAGAAGAAGAAAGTTACAGATATAATTGTTAGAGTTGAAAGGAATGTAGTCAATTTAGAAATGAATGCTAGTTATTATAAAGGATTAATAAATAGAAATATTGATTATATTTTAAAAGGTAAGACTGAAGCGAACTTTAGTGGAGAAAATTATGATGATAATTATATAGGTATTCAGATAAACTTTGATTTAGATTGGCAGTATGATGATAGAGATATAATAAAGTTTGTATTAATGGATCCTGAACGAGGGATTGTGCTTTCAGAAAATCTTATAATATATAATATTAATCTTTTAAAATTTAGGGAAAAATATTATAATAATGATGAGTTAAGTGAGTTTGAGAGGGCTATAACTTTACTAACTTTAACAAAACGAGAAGATATAGAAAAGATTAGTGAAGGAGTTGAAGGATTAATGGAAGCGAAGGAAGAAATAAAAAAACTATCAAATAACTTAGGAATAATAGGTGTATACGATTATGAAAAACATAAAGAATGGGAATGGAAACAGAAAGCGAAAGAATATGTTAAAGATGATTTGGCACTAATAGATTCTTTAAGAGAAGAGAATGATTTAATTATGAAAAAAATTGAAGAAGATAAGAAATCTCTTAAGGAAGGACAAAAATCTCTTAAGGAAGGACAAAAATCTCTTGAGGAAGGACAAAAATCTCTTGAGGAAGGACAAAAATCTCTTGAGGAAGGACAAAAATCTCTTGAGGAAGGACAAAAATCTCTTGAAGAAGGACAAAAGTCTTTAGAAGCAGATAGAAAATCTTTTAATCAACAACTTATTGTAACTGCTAAAAAACTATTAGATAATGGTATTTCTATTGAAGAAATTAGGAATATTACAGGTTTATCTTTAGAGAAGATAGAAAGTTTAAAATAAATGGTTGATAATAGTATAAAAAGTATGTTAATATATAGTTAACAAAAAAGATGTAAAGAGAGTTAGAATTAATTCTAATGTTTGTTAAAGATTTCTTGGGCAAAGAAGTCTTTTTCTTTTCATTAATTATATCTTGGTATATAATATAAGTAACAAGATTATTAGATATTTATATTTTATATTAGAAGGTGTTGATGTTTTTTGAAAAAATTAAGTGAATTATATAATACTTTAGATGATAGATTAATTAAATCTATTAAGATAAATTCAAAAGAAGTAGAACCTGGAGATATATTTGTGTGTACAATGGGAGTTACTGCTGATCGTCATAATTTCATTGATGAAGCGATTAATAATGGTGCAAGTGCAGTTGTTGTTAGTCGTGATGTAGGGGAAAAGGCTGTTCCTGTTATAAAAGTAGATGATACTAATTTAGAGCTTAGAAAACTTTGTTCTAAGTTTTATGATTATCCATATACTAAAGCTTTTATGATAGGTGTTACTGGTACTAATGGTAAGACTACTGTAGCAGAAATTGTTTATCAGTTATTAGGAGAGTCTTGTGCATATATAGGTACTAATGGTAGAAAATATAAAGGTAAACATTTTAGTATGAGAAATACTACTCCTGATGTAGATAGACTTTATATGTATTTTAAAGAATTTATTGATAATTCTTGTGATACTATTTGTATGGAGACAAGTAGTGAAGCTTTTTATAGACATAGACTTGATGATATTAGATATGATATAGGTATTGTTACTAATATTACAGAAGATCATTTAAATATACATAAGACTATAGAAAATTATGTAGACTGTAAATGTCAGTTAGTAAGACAAGTTAAAGATGATGGATATTCTATATTAAATAGTAGTGATAAATATTTTGATAAATTTAAGATGGAAGCGAAAGGTACTGTTGTTAGTTATGGTTATAAAGATAGTGATACTCTAAAAATAGAAGATTATACTTTGAAAAGAGATAAGACTATTATTAATTTTAAATATAATAATAAAACTTATGAAGTTATATCTCCATTGCTTGGTAGTTTTAATGTTGATAATTTAGCAGCGGCTATACTTTGTGTTCTTTGTAAAGGTATTAGTTTTGATGAGATAACTAAAAGAGTCTTAAATATTAAACAAATAGAAGGTAGAATGGAGATAATGCCTTTTGTCTCTAAATATACAGTAATACTTGATTATGCTCATACTACTGATGCATTAGATAATATATTAACCTTTTTAAATATGGTTAAAGATGCTAGAATAATTACAGTTACTGGTAGTGCAGGAGGAAGAGAGGCTACTAAAAGACCTAGTATGGGTAAAGTAGTATTAGAAAAATCTGATTATGTTATATTTACTATGGATGATCCAAGATTCGAAGATCCTAATAAAATTATAGATGATTTAGTTAGTGAGTCAGATAAAACTAATTATGAGAGAATTGTGGATAGAGAAAAAGCTATATACAAAGCTTTAGATATAGCGGAAGATAATGATATTATTTTAATAGCAGGTAAGGGTAGAGATGATTATATGGCAGTAGATGATAAGTATCTTCCTTATTGTGATTATGATGTTATTAAGAGTTATTATGAACAGTAGTTTACACTAATATTTTTGTCAAATGGTTGTCTTATAAGTGTCTATATGTTAAGATAGAATTGTAAATATATGGGGTGATGCTTATGAAAAGGACCATTTATATCATTAATGCAATTTTATTTATGGGATGTTGTTTACTTGTAAGTACAACCACTCCCGATGTAAAAGATATTGATGTAAATAATAAGATTACTTATGTAAATAGTGATGCGATAAAAAAAGAAGAAGTTATTGAAGTTGTTCCTCTTGAAGTTATTCCTGAAGTAGTAGAGGAAGAACCGGTAGTAGAAGAGGTTCAAGAAGAAGTTGTAGAAGAGAAACCTAAAGAAGATGTAGTAGTAGGAAAAGATGAAGTAATAGAAGATAATACACCTATTGATAGTAAACCAAATGAAGAGGTGTATATTCCACCTATTACTGTAGGTTCTACTTTTACAGGTACTATGAGTGGTTATGGGTCTGATGTAGAAGGAACTGGTTATACTTATTCTGGTTATTATATTAGAGATACTATTTATTATAATGATTCAACTTATGGACAGCTTAGAATATTAGCAGGGGATAAATCTATTCCTATGGGTACAGTTATAGAAGTTAGTAATAGTAATGCTGGTAGTTTTACAGGTATTGTTTTAGATACAGGTAGAAATATTGGTTTTGATAGATTATATGATTTTGATTTGTTGTATAAGACAAGTAGAGAAGCGATAAACAATGGTGTTAGTAAGAATGTGTCTTTTAAGATTTTAAGAGTAGGATACTAAAAAATATAAAAACACTTTACTAATTAAGAATAATTATGATAGTATTAAATTAGTAAGAGTAAGAAAGAAGGTAAAATGTAGAATGACAAACTTCTTTCTACTGGAAAAGTAATAAAATGACGAATTAAATTACCCTATATTTATATATAA
>CALVJE010000074.1 GCA_944331725.1 uncultured Bacilli bacterium
ATATCATTAACTTTTGTTCTTTAAAAGAATAAGTTCCCATTATAATTTTTTCGGGAACTTTGAATTTTATTTAACATATCTTATTTTTCTACTTTTGACTACTTTAATTTTTTCTGATAGTATGATATCATTAAAGTAATAGTAAAGTAGGTGATAGTGTGGGACGAATGGAACGCTATGATAATTCTAATAATACAAGAGCAAGAAGTAGAACAGAAAAAAATCAAAGTTTATATAATGACTTAGGAAATTTAGAAAAATATACAACTCTAACAGATGTTTCTAAAATAGAAGCAGTTGAATTAAACTCAGCTAAAAAGAATTATCGTACAAGAGAAGGATATCATCAAATAAAAGACTATGACTTTAATATAAAAAAGCCTCCAGTTAGAAGAGAACTTGATGAATTTAATTATGTATATAATACTGATGAACATAAAACTTATGATATAAATAAAGTTCTAGAAGAAGCGAAAGAGTTAAGAGAAAAAGATAATTTAGAAAAGAAAAGAAAATTACATAATGAAAAGTATAACATCTTAGAAAGTAGTGAAGAAGAATTAGAGAAATTTAAAGAAGAAACAAAACTACGTCATAAGCCTATAGAAAATGAAAAAGAATTAGAAGAGTTAATTAATACTATAACTTCTAAAGAATTAAGAGATGAAATAGATAAAAGAGAAGCTAAATCTAATGAAAATACAAATTCTCTTTTAAGTGATTTAATGGCTACTAATGTAAATGAAGAAGTATTAAAACCTATCGCTACTAAAATAGAAAATAGTAAAGTAGAAGATGATACTAGAAAGTTAGAGAAGATAAAAGATAAAACAAGAGATCTATCTAATGAAATAGATAAATCATTCTATACTAAGAGTCTTGATTTAAGTGAAGAAGACTTTGAATTAGATGACGAAGAACAAGTAAAATCTTCTAAATTTATAATATTCTTAAAATTAATATTTTCTATTGCTTTAATTGTAGGAGTAGGTTTTGGTGTATATTACGTTATAACTAATTTTTAAAAACTGTATATCAAAAGTCTTAAAAATTGTATATCAAAATCCTTAAAATTTGTATATCGATCATTGAAATAGCAGATATATAAATATTATTAAGGTTAAAAGTTGCAAAAATGAGTTAATCCAATAAATTATAGTAGGGAATTACCAATAGTACGTCTAACGTGCATTATCTCCTTGTGTTAAACACTAAAGACTAGATAAATAATAGAACTATATATTATTACAAAACTAAAAGAAAGATTAGTCCTAATTTTTACGTCAAAACATTTTGACGTTTTTTCTTTTATTATCATAAAATTTATGATAAACTCTTAATAGAAACAACAATATTAATAAGGGGGAATAGATATGAATTTGAACTTCGTTTTAAATGATTATGTTTTAATCTGGAATTTATTATTTAATGCCTCTATTTCCCAGTCTGTCCAAAGTTTTAAACAGAAGTTGTGGAAAAACTATCGTCATAGTTATAATGATTTATATAAAGAAGAAGAACAAATATTAAAAGATCCTAAAAATTATATTCCTAGCGATGATACTATTTTTGATATGGTTAAGAATAGTGATATGTATAAAGAAATTAGAAAAGATACAGAAAAATATCGAATGGAATTATTACAAAGTTTTGATAGTATAAAAAAAGACTTAAATAAAAATTTAAAAGAAATATTAAAATTTGATATAAAATTATATTATGTTTTAGTTGTAGATAAAAAACTAGATGTTATAGGTATGACTATACCAAAAAGTAGAAGAGTAAATACTATTACTTGGGGAAATAGAAAAGATTCTGATAATTATACTCTTGCCATTATCAATATCATTGAACATATCTTAAGAAAAGAACTAGCTAACTATCAGTCTGAGTATAAAGACTTAGTAGATGCTGTTATAGAACTTGCTATTGATAATGAACTTGCATCTAGACTTTTAAATAAAAGCGTTTATTTAAAAGGAGATAAATCACTTAAGTTTTTAAAATGTCAACTGTATCCATATTTTCTTATGTATTTAGGATATTCTAAAGAAGAAATATTAAATAGAATGATGAAGGATAAAATAGTATTTGAACTTGATAAATATACTTTTGAAAGAGGACTTGCAACTATAGATTTAAAAGCATTTATAGACTTTTGTATAAAACATCAAAAACATATTTTAAAGATTAATGAGTTAGAAATAATATAGAGGTATTGTGTATGGATGAGAAGTTAGAAATATTATTAAAAAGAATAAATTTAAGGGATGAATATTATTCTTTTTTTGAGAATGCTATATTAGATAAAATAATTATTAGTAAAAAGAATAATAATAAATGGTTAGTAAAAATTAGTCTTGATGAATATCTACCTATAGAAGTTTTAGATTATCTTAATAATAATAGTAATTTACTCGCTAACGATGTAATATTTTCTTTTAATATAAAAAATAAAGATGAAAATAAACTATTAGAATACTTTCCTTATCTATTAACAAAACTTAAAGAAGAAAATATAATTAATTTAATAGATTTATATCAAGATAGTCTAAAATATGAAGATAATGAATTAAAATTAATCGCTTATAATACTAAAGAAGAAAATAGATTAAAAGATATTTGTTCTTTTGTTAATAACTTTTATCATTCACTAGGTTATAATGAATTTATTAGTGTAGAAGTAAAAGAGGATGATTTAATTAAAAATGAGATAAGTAATGAACTTACTAATGTTACTATTCCTGAACCTATTAAGAAAGAAGTAATTAAAGAAGAAACTAAACATTTTAATAATGGTACACCTAGAAGAAGAAAAGTAACAGAAGAAGGATGTATCTTAGGTAAACATATTGATACTGATCCTATTAAGATGAGTTTATTATTAGGAGAAGATAATGATGTTACTGTTGAAGGATATATCTTTGGGACTGATTATTTTGAATCTAATAAGACTAATTTTAAAATTATAACTTTAAAAATAACAGATGAAACTGATAGTATCGCTTGTAAAGTATTCTGTAATGAAGATGAAGAATATGCTAAACTTTGTAAAGAATTAAAGGTAGGTAAATGGCTTAAGATAAGAGGTTATACTAAAATAGATAACTTTTCTAAAGATGAGTTAGTCTTAAATGCTAGAGATATTATAGAAGTTGAGCATAATAGTGAAAAGATTGTTGATGATGCCGAAGAAAAAAGAATAGAACTACACGCTCATACAATGATGAGTCAGATGGATGGAGTAGCAGATGAAGTAAAACTTGTTAAACAAGCGATTGAATGGGGACATAAAGCTATTGCAATAACTGATCATAATGGTGTACAAGCTTTTCCTCACGTCTATAATTTAGTAAGAGATTATAATAAAGGTAAAGAAGATAAAGATAAGTTTAAGGCCCTTTATGGAACAGAACTTGTAATGGTAGATGATAGTGTTGATGTAGTTATTAGACCTAATAAGAATAAATTATTAGATGAAACTTATGTTGTTTTTGACTTTGAAACAACAGGATTTAATGCTGGTGGTGCTGACTCTATTATTGAAATTGGTGCTGTTAAAATGAAAGGTGGAGAAATATTAGAACGCTATGATGAATTAATTAATCCAGGGCGTCCTTTACCTGCAAAGATAACTGAAATAACTAATATAACAGATTTTATGTTACAAGATAAAGATAATGAAGAAAATGCTGTTAAAAGATTTATAGAGTGGTTTAAAGACTATCCTATGGTCGCTCATAATGCTAAATTTGATGTTTCTTTCTTAGAGATGGCTTATAAGAAATATAATCTAGGAGAATTTAAAAATCCTGTTATCGATACTTTAGAATTATCAAGAACACTAGATAATAATTATGCTCGTCATAGTCTATCTGCACTAGTTAAAAGATATAATGTTCCTTGGGATGAAGAGAGCCATCATAGAGGAGATTATGATGCTGAAGGTACTGCTTTAGTCCTATACAAAATGTTAGAAAAACTAGATAGTAGAAATATTGAAACTATGGAACAGTTATCTAATATAGTAGACTCTAAAGAAATGTATAAATATGGTAATACTAATCATATCAATATCCTAGCTTTAAATAAAAAAGGTCTAAAGAATCTATTTAAAATAGTCTCTTTTGCCAATACAACCTATCTATATAAAACACCAAGAATACCAAGAAGTATTATTAATGAATATAGAGAAGGACTTTTAATTGGTAGTGGTTGTTATGAAAGTGAAGTTTTTAAACAAGCATCAAGTAAGAGTGAAGAAGAATTATCTAATATTATTAGATTCTATGATTATGTTGAAGTCCAACCACCTGAATGTTATTCACACTTAATAGAAACAAATGATTTTGCAAATGAAGCGGAAGTAATCAGTAATATTAAGAAAATTATTAATACAACAATCGAAGCTGGTAAGTTAATTGTTGCAACAGGAGATGTTCATCATATAACAAGAGAAGATAAAATATATAGAGAAATAATTGTTAATCAAAAAGTACCAGGAGGAGGACGTCATCCTCTAGCAAGAGGAGGTATTAAAAATATTCCTTCAAACCATTTTAGAACAACAACAGAGATGTTAGAAGATTTCTCATTTTTAGATGATGAGATAAGAAAATTAATTGTAATAGATAATCCTAAAAAAATCGCTGATATGACAGAAATTATAGAAGTTATTATCGAAACAGGAGGTATTCCTTTCTCTCCTAAGATTGATAAAAGTGTTGAAACAGTTACAGACTTAGTCTTTACTAAAGCGACTGATATGTATGGAGAACCACTTCCATATAATATAGAAGAGCGAATTAGTACGGAATTATATGGAGATGGTGTTTTTAAAGCAACAGAAGCTAAGTTAAAAAGAGAAGAGCCTAATCTAAGTGAAGATGAGTTTAAGAAAAAATTATTCTCTAACTTACATAATACTCTTCTAAAAGGTTTTGATGAAGTAAAGAAAGTAATAAAAGAAAACTTAAAAATAGAAACTCCTGATATTACAGATGAAGACTTAGAAAAAGCCCTTAAGAAAAACTTAGGTGGTGTAATAGGTGGAGGCTTCGATGTTATTTACTTAATCGCTCAAAAATTAGTTAAACATTCTAATGATGATGGTTATATTGTTGGTTCCCGTGGTTCTGTTGGTTCATCATTCGTCGCTACTATGATGGGAATAACTGAAGTAAATCC
>CALVJE010000075.1 GCA_944331725.1 uncultured Bacilli bacterium
AAAACATATGAAGCCATACTCTCTAAAATATCAGCATGAACCTTTCTATAATGATTATATTTCTTAATATGAGGTTTGCTATTTAAAATATATCTCCTCATATTAAGCATTGCATTTCTCATATCTTCTGCAAATAATTCATCTTCACTCATAACTATACCTCTTTCCTAACCTTTTCAATTTCTATTGGCATATAATCAATAACTTCTACTGATACACACTTATGTTTATTAGAATCAAAAGAATCATCCAACTTAGCATTATGAATATGTCCATGTATATTAATATAGCCATCAGGTATCTGATTATTTTCTAAAGGTCTATGAGATAATATAATTTTATATTCTTCTAGCTTAGTCTTAGTAGGAACAACTTCTAAACCAATATTATTATAAAAATTTATTGATTTACCATCATGATTACCTCTTACTAAATAGATTTTTCCATTAAGTTTACTAACAAAGTCACTTATATTATCACCTAAAATAAAATCTCCTAAATGATAAACGATATCATCTTTATCCACAACACTATTCCAATTATTAATAATAGTATTATTCATCTCTTCTATATCACTAAAAGGTCTATCACAATATTTAATTATATTGTCATGATTAAAATGTGTATCTGCAATTAAATATATTTTATTCATTACTTACCTCATAAAAAGTACGAAACAATCTCTTATCAATAGTGCTATTAATATCATCTAAATCAAATTCATCTATATTATAATCGTTATCATCATCATTAAAAACTCTATCTAAATAATATTCTCCTCCACAATCTTCAACTATACCATAACCCTTTCCATTAACAACATAACATTTTTTAGAACCATAACCATCTACAATTTTACTAACTCTTACATTAAATACCCAATTATCACCATAATCATAAATAACCTTTAACCTTTGCCCTTCTTTTAATTCTAAATAATTTATATCTTTACTCATCTCTTCATCTTCTAAATATTCCTTTCCTCTTTTAACTCCATAACAGTGTTCTAAATCTCCATTCATAGATAAAACAATCGCTTCACATAAAGTAGAAATATCAATATCACTATCAATAGATATTTTTCTTTTAATTTCTTTTTCAAATCCTAATAATGATACATTTAGTAAATAATGCTTAGGTCTAAGCAATTCTTCTTTATAAGCTAAATAATTATCTATAGTATAGTTTATTTTATCTAAATCAAAATCTAATAAATTATATTCTACATTAGAATAAGCATTAGGATTCCACTTCCTAGCATCTACCAAATCTTCAAGAAAAAATGAATGATACTCTTCTAATAAACCATATCCCTTACCATTTATAACTTCAAAGTCTTTATTAAAACTATCATCAGTAGTACTTTCTATTTTAATATAAATATCATAATCGCTTCTAAAATCATAATTTAATAAAAGTTCATCACCTTCTTCTAAGTATAAATCTTTAACAATTAAATCTTCATCCATCATCTCTTCAATATCAGGGTCAAAAACACAACATCCAGGTCCTAAATATGCAAATTCATCATTAACAATCAATTGATATAGATGTTTACATTCTCCATTCATAGATAAAATCATATATTCACAAAAAGTCTGTAAATTCAAATTATCATTTACATTAATCTCCCTTGTAATATCTTTTTTAAATCCATCTAAATATACACTAAAACTTATTCCCATCTCAATACTCCCTATAATCCACTAACATTTCTTCTAAATACTCTTTTAAATCATTGTCAGTTTCTTTATCTATATACTCTTCTAATTTTTCACATGCTAAGTCATAATCTTTCTCTTCATATAACTCTATAAGCATCTGATAAACATCAAACTTAACACTATAATCACAAGTTTTTAATTTTTCTTTAAAATACTCTATTCCTTCATCTATCTTTCCCTTAGCATTAAATAAGAAATCTTTAACATTTAAGAAAAGTGTTTCGTTAGAATCATTTAAATCAAAGCTATCATAAAAGAAATCAACCAATTCTTCTAAAAACACTAAATATTCTTTCTCTTTTGGTATATGTTTATTAATCATTTCCATAAGTAATTTACTATATCTTTCAAAGAATTGATATAAACTGTAATGAATAGATACTTTTTCATCATAATCATTTATAGTATTAAACGAATTATTTTTAACAACTACTTTTATCTTATCAAAAGCTTCTTTTAAATAGTCTATATTAATTCTATTTTCCTTTAAATAATCTCTATTAATAAACATAGGTATTGCCTTATGTTTTAACACATTATATAGAAGTTTATCTATCTCAATATATTCTTCTTTATAAAAATCATATAAATCATATTCATCACTACTAGTTTTCTTTTTAGGATATTCATCTAAACTCTTAGTAATATAAGATTGATATGGTAAAAAATTAATTTCTTTATTAATACAACATTTTTTATATTTCTTACCACTTCCACATGGACAAGGATCATTTCTGCCTACTTTAGAAGGATCTTTCATATTATTCGCTTTAGTCTCTTCTTCTATAAAAGATTCAAACATTTTTGAAACTTTATCTTCATCAAAAACATCTTCTCTATTATCAAAACATGCCCACCAACTCATTGACTTAATTGTATCATCAATAGGCTTAATTCTAACTAATTTATAATCATAATTAAATATATAATCAACAAAACTATCATAATCACCTATCATCATAGTATTTATAACTCCATAATAATACATTTTCTTAACTTCATTCATTAAAGAAAATAAATGAAGGCTTGCAATAACTTCCATAATATCTGTATAAATATCATCCATATCATCTTCATCATCTATATAATCATAAAGATCAAGAAGTTTTAATAAATATTTTTCTACTACATCTTTTGTTATTAATCCATTTTCACAGAAATAGACATATGTCTTTAAAAAATAACCTCTTATATTTTCATCTATATTTTTATTTTCAATAACTTTATTTATAGAATCAAAATCTCCATCAAATACACTAACTATAATAGAAGATAAATTATCATAAGCCCAGTCACCTAACAAATTATAAAAATCATACCCTTCTTTACTAAAAATATCTATTATTACTTTAAATAGTCGCTTATCTTTAAATTCTGCTAACAAAAAGACAGCATATACAACACTAAAAGGACATTCTTTATTTTTATCCATATTAGAAACAAAGTCTTTTAAATGACTTAACAAAACATCACTAACTTCATCTTTATTCTTTTTAGCATATTCCACTGCTTCTTTTTGAAACATCTTATCATTTTTATTAAATTCTTTAATAATATCCATACAACAATTCTCCTTTACTACTAAAAATAGGATAACATATCAAAGTTATCCTATCAATTAAAAATTAAGCTTTCATTAAAAATGCTAAATAACCTCTATAAGCTTCATAAATATCTACTTTACTAGTAACTTCATAAGGTGCGTGCATATTTAAAACTCCAACTCCGGCATCTATTACTTTTACATCATAATTAGCAAGGATATAGGCAATAGTACCACCACCACCTGCATCTACTTTACCTAACTCGGATATTTGATAACTAACATTATCACTATCTAAGATATTTCTAAGTTCTGCAATAAACTCAGCATCAGCATCATTACTACCACTCTTACCACGAGCACCTGTATATTTACAGAAAACTAAGCCACGAGCTAAATATGATGAATTACGCTTATCCATAACACTAGCATATAAAGGATCATAGGCTGCATTAACATCACTACTTAACATCCGAGAATTAGATAGAACTCTTCTAACACTAACAAAACTATCTTCACCAAGTAAATGACAAACCTCTGCTATAGTATTTTCATAGAAACGAGATCCCATACCAGTAGAGCCAACACTACCTATTTCTTCTTTATCAACTAAAATACAACATAAAGTCTTATCAGTAACTTCTGTATCTAAAAAAGCCATAAGTGAAGAATAAGCACAACTTCTATCATCTTGACCATAAGATAAAACCATACTCTTATCTAGACCCATATCACGAGCAGAACCTGCTGGAACAACTTCTATTTCACTAGATAAAAAGTCATCTTCTGATATATCATATTTTTCTTTTAATAAAGAAAGTACATTAGCTTTAACACTCTCTTTATCTTCACCCTTTAAAGGCATATTACCAATCAAGACATCTAAAGCTTCACCTTCAATTAATTTAGAAGCATCTTTTTTCATCTGTTCACTTGCTAAATGAGGAAGTAAATCAGTTATACAAAATACAGGATCATCTTCAGCCTCTCCAATATTAACATCTATCTTAGTTCCATCTTTCTTAACAATAACACCGTGTAAAGCTAGAGGAATAGTAGTCCATTGATACTTCTTAATACCACCATAATAATGAGTATCAAAATAAGCAAAATCTGTATCTTCATATAAAGGATTAGCTTTTAAATCAAGTCTAGGAGAATCAATATGCGCTCCTAATATATTCATACCATTAGTAATAGAACCATTACCAATTATAAATAATATAACTGCTTTCCCTCTATTATCAGCATAAATCTTATCCCCTGGTTTTAATGATTTCTCTTCTTTAATATAATCCACAATATTGTGGAAACCTTTCTCTTCTGCACGTCTAATAATCTCTTTATTACATTCTCTTTCTGTCTTTGAAACAGTTAAAAACTTCTTATAATCTTCACCCATCTCAAACACTTTAGAAACTTCTACAGCATCATACTTCTTCCAAATATTCTCTTTCAACATAATCATCCTTTCCTATTTTAGTATAACACAAATCAAACAATTATATTTATAAATGATAATATTTCATATCTTCATTATATTCTTTTTCTACCATCTTAGCAAAAGATGTTCCCATATTAATAGGATAAGTAGAAAGTAACCCATCATAAACAATTACCCCATCATACGGAAATAAAGAAGTAGTAACAATACATGGTATATCATGGCAAGGAATAACTTCATCTATATTAGAATTTAACCCCTTAATCATATAAACACGATCACTAGAAAGAACTGCCGTATAATCTTCTTCATATTTAGCAATAGTAAACATTTCTCTAATACCTTGTTTAAATTTACTTACTTTCTCTAAGTCTTCACTATCAAAATTATGAGGATTATCTTTCAAATAAGCATCTATAATCTTTTCTTTATCTTTAAATAGATACTC
>CALVJE010000076.1 GCA_944331725.1 uncultured Bacilli bacterium
TATATGGGCATTATTTATTTCGGATATCCAAATTTAAATTTATATAGCTTTCGGATATCAATATTTTAATTAACATTTATTTATATAGTCTAGCTTTTTTTATTTGAATGATTTATAATTTGTTTAGGGGGAATTATTATGTATGCAATGTTAATGAAAAAAGTAATACTATCTAATGAAGTAATCTTATTTAATCCAGTAACGATTATAGAAGGTAGTTTTAATGAAGAGTATGATTGTTTTATAGACAAATTTAATAATGAATTTTTTAGTATTGATGATTTTTCTTTTGCTATTAGTGAGTTAACTGAAGGGATTTATTATAATATTACGGAGAAAGAATTGCTTTATAGATATAGTACTACTGATTTAGAAGAGGCTTTAAATCATTATCAAGATGATATGTTTAGTAATTTTACTTTTGCTGTTAATGAGGGTAAAGAAAAAATGGATATTTATCAGCTTTCTTTGAGTGATTTGAAAGAACTGGTTAATAATTCTGATTTGTCTTCATCCTATTATAATGGAATGATTAGTATTTCTAAGAGAAAATTATATATGTTAACTCAACTTGGAAATGAAAAAAAGTTAAGAGATTTTATAGATGAATCTATAAAAAATATGAAAAAAATCGAAAAACAAAAAGAGGAACAAAAGAAAAGAGAAGAAGCGGTTAAAAAAGTTTCTGTAGTAAAAAATAAAAATAGTAATGAAATAAATAATAATAATATTAGAAGAGATATAAATACAGAAGAATTAGAAGCTTATTTAAAAGATAGAATTATTGGTCAAGATAAAAATATAGAAAGTCTTGTTACTGTTATTAGTGATAATTATAAGACTAGTGACCCTCATCTAATACAAAGGCCTTTAATAATGGGACCATCTGGTGTTGGGAAAACAGAAACATTGAAATTATTGGCTGAATATTTAGATGTTCCTTTTACAAAGTATTCTACTCCTACTTTGTCTGGTTCTGGATATGTTGGTAAAGATATAGACGATATTTTAAAAATGGCTTATCAAAACTCTAGTAAAAATATAAAGAAATGTGAAGAATCATTAATATTTTTAGATGAGTTTGATAAGATTGCTAATAGAGGTTTAGAAGTTTCTGATGTGGCGGTACAAAATCTTTTACTTAACTTTCTTGATGGCACTGTTTATGATGCTAATATATCTACTTATGATAAAGTAAAAATAGATACTACATTTATGAATATAGTAGTAGGTGGAGCGTTTGTTGATATTTTAAATGATAAAAATAAAAGATTAGGTTTTAGTAGTGGATATTCTTGTGAATTAGAGATTACTGATAAAGATATAATTGATTATGGTTTTATACCGGAAATTGTAGGGAGACTTAGTCCTAAAATAATGTATAATAATCTTTCTAAGGAAGATTTAAAGAATATTTTACTAAGAGGTAAGTTAAGTCCTATTCTTTTGAAACAACAATTCTATAAAGATATATATGGTGTTGATTTAAAATATACTGATGGCTATATTGATGAAATACTAGAAAGAGCGACTTCTAATAATACAGGAGCTAGAGAATTAAAACAAATTGTATATTCCTCACTTCTTGATGTTAGTCATACGTTACAGAAGTTTAGTAATAGAGATAAATATAGAGAAATTATAGTTGATAAAGAAATATTATCTAATAATAAAGTTTATACTTTAAAGAAAAGATAGTATTTCTTTTTCTTTTTGTTTGTGGTAAAATCTTTATTAAGATAGAAAGGAGTTTTTGGTATGCAAGAAGATAAATTTAAAATTGAAGTTGATGGAGAGATGAGAGAAGCTGAGGTTTTAAAGACTGTTACTGTTGATAATAATAATTATGTTATTTATGCGATTGATAAAGGTGATGAGACTAGTGATATTCTAGCTTCACGTGTAGTTAAAGATAATGAAGGTAATGATAGTTTAGTTGATTTGGAAACTGATGAAGAGCGAAATAAATTAAAAGATATTGTAAATGCAATGTTTTCGTAAAGAGGTGATTAATTATGACTCAAGAAGAGTTATATAAACAAAGATTAAGGGAAGTAGAATTAATGAAAGTTCTTTATAATCAAGCTAAAGCAGATTATAGAAAAGCTTTGTTAGGTAATGTTTCTAATAAATTACTTAATCCTTTTAAGAAAGCTAGTAAAGAAATTTCTCTTGTTAAGAGTAGAATGATCCGTGAGTATGAAAGTAAAAGAGAAGATTTACTTAAAAAACAAATAGAACTATTAGAGAAAAAGGATAAAAGATTAGAAGATGCTGTTAAATATGTAGAGAATGTTAAAGATGATGTTAAAAAGTTTGGTAATGATACTAAAGAAACTGTTGGTATATTATTTAATGATAACTTACAAAGAAGTGAAGATACAATTGATTTTTTGAAACGTAAAGGTGGTAATGTTATTAGTAGTGCTTCTTGTTTTATGGGAAATGTTAAGAATTCTTTAATTGCTTCTTTAGATAATAAAACTACTTTACATAGAGATATAGAGAGTAAAATATTAGATATGAAAAATGATAAAGCTAGTAGAGATTATAAAAGGGCTTTAGATGAATCTAAAAATAGACAAATACAAGAAATGGTTAAAAGATCTATAGAAAAAGAAAAGAGTTTTGGAGAATCTGATACTATTAGTGCAAGATTTAATAAGATTAATAAAAATAAATCTTATATGGGTACTGCTACTAATAGAGTTGTTGATTACTTTAGAAGTAAGAAAAATAAATTAGATGATAAGATATTTGATGCTAAAGTTAATATGGCTTATGCTAGTAGTATTGTTACTAGAACTAAGAGTAAGGTAGGAACTGCTTTTAATAGTCAGATAAATAATTTTAAAAATAAAACTAAAGATTTTATTGATGAGAAAATTCAAGAAAGACAGGAGAAAATGGAAGAAATTAAATCTTTAAATGATGCAAGAAGAGTAGATAATGAAATTGCAAGAGCACAGCTTGAAATGAGAAGACAAGCAATTGCAAATATTAATAATGGCGATATATTTGCAGGTTCTACTCCTGTTATAGAAAGTGGTATGAGAAGGTAATAAAACAATTACTTTCCTTTTATTTTTAACAAAACATTTATAAAAATAGTTGCATAAACTATATAAAATATGTTATATTTTGTTTAGTTTATTTTAAAACAAGTGCGAAAGACGGGAATAAGGAAATTTTATAGAGAGTTAATGGTTGGTGGAAATTAACAAAGGAACTTATTTCGAATCACTTTCAAGTTGTGCTTTAAGGATAAGTTAAAGCCGGGTAAAACCGTTAAATAATCAAGATAGATAAAATCTATGAACCAAGGTGGTACCGAGTATACTCCTTTTATACTCCCTTGTGATTCATAGATTTTTTTGTTTAGGAGGGAGATAATTATGGCATTTAAAGAACTTGAAAAAGGTAAGACTCACGAAATTGAGATGAAAATTTTAAAAGATTGGGAGAAAATGGATATTCTAAAGGCTACTATTGATAATAGAGAAGGTAAAGATAATTTTGTCTTTTATGATGGACCTGCAACTGCTAATGGTAAACCTGGTCTTCATCATATGATGGCTAAGTTTTTAAAAGATACTTTCTGTAAATATAAGACTATGCAAGGATATAGAGTTCTTCGTAAAGTAGGTTGGGATACTCATGGACTTCCTGTAGAGTTACAAGTAGAAAAGGAACTTGGTTTTAGTAATAAGAAAGATATTGAAGAATATGGTATAAAAGAGTTTAATCAGAAGTGTCGTGAAAGTGTTTGGGAAAATGAGAAGGCTTTTTCTGATTTAACTAAAGAAATGGGACAGTTTATTGATTTAGAGCATCCTTATGTTACTTATGATAATAACTATATAGAAACAGAATGGTGGATTCTAAAGAAATTCTTTGATGAAGGATTATTTTATGAAGGACATAAGATACTTCCATACTGTACTAGATGTGGTACTGGTCTTGCTTCTCACGAAGTAGCACAAGGATATAAAGAAGTAACCGCAAATACTGTTATTGTTCCTATGAAGAAAAAGGATGAAGATGTATATTTTCTTGTTTGGACTACTACTCCTTGGACTTTAATTAGCAATGTAGCACTTTGTGTTAATCCAAGAGAAGAGTATGTACTTGTTGAGTCAGAGGGTAATAAATTTATTGTAGGTAAAAAATTAGCTTCTAAAGTATTAGGAGATGACTATAAAGTATTAGAAGAATATAGTGGTAAGAACTTAGAATATATGGAATATGAACAGTTAATACCTAGTTTAAAAGTAGATAAGAAAGCTTTCTTTGTTACAGTAGATGATTATGTAACTATGGAAGATGGTACTGGTATTGTTCACATTGCACCTGCTTTTGGACAAGATGACTATAATGTAGGAAAGAAATATAATTTACCTGTCTTAAATCCAGTAGGAGAGGATGGTAAATATACTGAAGGATTATGGAAAGGTATCTTGGTATTTGATGCTGATATAGAAGTTATTAAATACTTAAAAGAAAATGGTAAATTATTTAAGAAAATTAAAATGGTTCATAACTATCCTCATTGTTGGAGATGTGATACACCGCTTTTATATTATGCTAAACCTTCATATTATTTAGAAGTGACTAAGATAAAAGACCAAGTTGTTAAAAATAATAATTCAGTTAATTGGTATCCAGATTTTGTTGGTGAGAAAAGATTTGGTAACTGGTTATTAAATATGAATGACTGGGCTATTTCTCGTAATAGATATTGGGGTACACCACTTCCTTTATGGAAATGTAGTTGTGGACATCAGGAGATGATAGGATCACGTAAAGAACTTGTGGAAAAAGCGATAGAAGATATAGATGAGACTATAGAGTTACATCGTCCATATGTTGATGATATTCATATTAAGTGTCCAGACTGTGGAAAAACTATGAGTCGTGTTAGTGAAGTAATTGACTGTTGGTTTGATTCTGGTTCAATGCCTTTTGCACAATATCATTATCCATTTGAAAATAAAGAGTTATTTCTAGACCAATTTCCTGCTGACTTTATTTGTGAAGGAATTGATCAGACTAGAGGATGGTTCTATACATTAATGTTAATATCTACTTTTGTTACAGGCAAGAGTCCTTATAAAAACGTATTAGTTAATGACTTATTACTTGATAAATATGGTAAGAA
>CALVJE010000077.1 GCA_944331725.1 uncultured Bacilli bacterium
ATATATGTTTTAAATTATTAATAAAGTTATATATAATGTTTCACGTGGAACATATAAAGAAATAATATGCTTTTATATAGAGAAGCAGGTAAATTATTTCCCGGGAAATAATTTGTAGAGAAAATATATGTTTTAAATTATTAATAAAGTTATATATAATGTTTCACGTGGAACATATAAAGAAATAATATGCTTTTATATAGAGAAGCAGGTAAATTATTTCCCGGGAAATAATTTGTAGAGAAAATATATGTTTTAAATTATTAATAAAGTTATATATAATGTTTCACGTGGAACATATAAAGAAATAATATGCTTTTATATAGAGAAGCAGGTAAATTATTTCCCGGGAAATAATTTGTAGAGAAAATATTCTATTTTATATTATTAAGGAAGATATATATAGTTTCACGTGGAACATATAAAGAAATAATATGTTTTTTTATAAAGAAGTGGGTAAATTATTTCCCGGGAAATAATTTGTATAGAAGATATATGTTTTAAATTATTAATAAAGTTATATATAATGTTTCACGTGGAACATATAAAGAAATAATATGCTTTTATATAGAGAAGCAGGTAAATTATTTCCCGGGAAATAATTTGCGTTAAATATATAAAAAACTTGAAAAAATGATGAGCTTTTTATATACTAAACTCGTGCAATAAATTAATTTGGAATCAGGTCAGGATGGAAACATAGCAGCCTTAACAAATTTAATTTATGTGCACTTTTTTTATACAAAAAATGGAGGATAAATATGAATGATGAAATATTTATGAATGCTTGTTTGAAAGAAGCATATAAAGCTTATGAAAATGGTGAAGTTCCTGTCGGAGCTGTTGTTGTTCACAATAATAAAATTATTTCTAAAGCATACAACAGAAAAGAAAAATCTAATTGCGCTATTGATCACGCTGAAATTATTGCTATAACTAAGGCAAGTAAAAAAATGAAAAATTGGCGTTTAAATGATTGTGTAATGTATGTTAATTTAGAACCTTGTCCAATGTGTGCAAGTGCAATTAAACAAAGTAGAATTTCTAAAGTGGTTTATTTATATGACAGTAATAATGTGGATAACAGTAAAATTGCTTTTGATATTTACAAATCAATAGACGGAAATAAGCCTGTGGAAATCTGTAAATTAAATGATTTTTCTGACAATTTAAATATTGTAAAAGATTTTTTTACTAAAAAAAGATATTGAACAAATGTTTTATATATCTTTTTGGCGTTTATATGTTATACTATTTTAGTGAAGTGGGGTGAAGTTTATGTATCAAGCTTTGTATAGAAAATATAGACCTTTAGAGTTTGAGGATGTAGTTGGTCAAAATACTATTGTTAGTACTTTAAAAAATGCAGTAATTTATAATCATATTAGTCACGCTTATTTGTTTTCTGGACCAAGAGGTACAGGTAAAACTACAATTGCTAAAATCTTTGCTAGAGCTGTTAATTGCTTAGATTCTAACGATGGGTTAGCCTGTGGAAAATGTAAAAATTGTCAATATTCTTTTTCAAAAGAATGTATGGATATAATTGAAATAGATGCTGCTTCTAATAATGGTGTTGATGAAATAAGAGAATTAAGAAATAATGTTAATATTTTACCTAGTGAATTGAAATATAAAGTTTATATTATTGATGAGGTTCATATGTTGTCGATTGGGGCTTTTAATGCACTGTTGAAAACTATTGAAGAGCCACCTAGTCACGTGATTTTTATATTGGCGACTACTGATCCTCAAAAAATTCCTGCTACTATTATATCTAGGTGTCAATGGTATACTTTTAAAAAAATTAATAATGATGATATTGTAAAAAGACTTGGACAAATTGTTGATAATGAAGAGATCACTATAGATAATGTGGTTTTAGAAAAGATTGCTGAAGCTTCTGATGGAGGATTGCGTGATGCTATAGGACTTTTGGATAAACTTAGGGCGTATTCTACTGGGGCTATTACTATAGATGATTTTTATGAGATTAATGGACAAGTTAATGATATAGAATTAGATGAATTGCAAAAAATGATATTTTCTAATAATGTTAAAGAAGTTCTTTTTAAAATTGAAAAATATTATCAAGATGGAAAAAATTTAGTACAAGTTTTAAAGCAGTTGATGTTACTTATCAAAGATGAACTCTTTGATTATTATGTTAATGGAAAGACTTTAATTGCAGATGAAAATGTAATGGTTGATTTTCTTAATTTGTTGAATAATGAAATAGTTAATATAAAAAAGGCTGATGATGTTAAATTGTCTGTTGAAATAACATTACTTCATTATATAGATACTAATATAAAAAAAGATAATGATAAAATTTCAGAGACTATTAATAAACATTTAACTAATAAACCAACAGTTAAAGTACAAAAAGAAGAAGTATCTACTACTTTAAATCCTGTAATAGAAGAAAAAAACATAGTTTCTAATGATAAAGTTGATTTTTCTAAAGTTAAAGAATTAATGTTAATTAGAGCTAGAAATACTATGATAGAAGCTATAAAAACAGAACTTACAAAAGAACAAAATAATTTAAATGTTTTTAATGATTATACTTTTGATCAAAATAATGGCTATTTAGCTTGTGAACTTTTGGATGGTACTGTTAGAGCTGCTAGTAATAGTTCTCTAATTTTAAGTTATGATTATGAGTCAATGATAGAGAAAATGTATAATCATATAGATAAATTAATAGAATTTTATAATAAAATTTCTAACAATATCAAAACAATCGCCCTTATTACTAGTGAAGAATGGGATAATTTAAGAAAAGAATATATGTTACTTAGAAAAGAAGGAAAACAATTTTCTTATCAAGAAGAACCTGTCTTGAATATTAATAATAATGATGATAAAATAACAAATGAGGACAATAATGATATTATAAAAGAAGCTAAAGATTTGTTTGGCGATATTGTAGAAATAGAGGAGGGTTAAATATGAATATACAGGCTATGATGAAGCAAGCTCAAAAATTACAAAATGATATGATGAAAGCAAAAGAAGAAATAGATAAGATGGAATTTTCTAGTACAAATGGTCTTGTTACTGTTAAGATAAATGGTAAGAAAGAGGTAATTAATGTTGTAATACAGAAAGATGCTGATTTTTCTTTAGATGATTTAGAAATGCTACAAGATATGATTAAAATTGCTACTAATGAAGCAATGGAGCAAGTTGATAAAGTAACTGAGGATAAAATGGGACGTTTTAGTTCTATACCAGGTTTATTCTAATGCCAGATAGTTTAAAAAATTTAATTGATAGTTTTCAAAATTTTCCCGGTATTGGAGAAAAAACAGCAGAACGAATGGCTTTTTCTATTTTGAATTTTGATGATGATAAGTTTTCATTGTTACAAGAAAATTTAAAGTTAGTAAAAGATGAAATTCATCCTTGTAAAAAATGTAATTCCCTTACTGATAAGGAATTATGTGAGATTTGTGAGTCTTCAATAAGAGATAAAAATACTATATGTGTTGTGGAAGATTCTAAAATAGTTTTCTTGTTTGAAAAGTTAGGTACTTATAAAGGACTTTATCACGTGATTAATGGATTGATATCTCCTCTTGATGATATTAATCCTGAAGATATAGGTCTTGATAAGCTTCTTAATAGAATTAAAAAAGAAGAAATAAAGGAAGTTATTTTAGCTTTTAAACCTAGTGTTGAGGGAGAAATAACAGCTTTATATATTAAGAAAATATTAGATGGAATGAATGTTTTAGTTACAAGACTTGCTAGTGGAGTACCAATAGGTGCTGATATGGAGTATATTGATACTTTAACACTTGAAAGGGCTTTGGAAGATAGAAAAGAAATATCATAAATATTGGTCATTATGCATACACTTTATTAGGTGTTTGATATGATGAAAAAAATATGGCAGTGTCTTAAAAAAATAATTATAAGTGTGTTTATACTATATGGTTATAATTTAATTGCAACAAGATTTAATCTAGTAATACCTATTAATGTTTTTACAGTAGGATCAATTAGTTTGTTAGGATTTCCAATGCTTTTTGTGCTAGTTTTACTAAAAGTTTTAATGTTTTAGAGAGGGTTTGTATGGAGTTAGACGTTATAGAAAAACAACCTAGATTTTATAAACAAATAAAAGAAGCTCTTAATAAGGGCTTTTTGTCGCATTCTTATTTAATTGAATCTGTTAATTTAAGAGATGAGCAAGTAAATAAATATATTCGCTTTTTTGTTAAAACTATATATGATAATTTTTATAGTGATAATATTTCTATTTCTAAAGAGAAGATGTTCCATTTAATTGATAATTTGGAATTTCCTGATTATATAGAAATAAGACCTGTTAATAATGTTATAAAAAAAGAACAACTATTAAGAATAAGAGATGATTTTTCTAATAAATCTTTGTATAATACAAAAAAAATATATACTGTTTATAATGCTGATAAAATGAATGTTAATTCTTCTAATACAATATTAAAGTTTTTAGAGGAACCTAATGATGATGTAATAGCAATATTTGTTACTAATAATCAGTATAATGTTTTAGATACAATAAGATCTAGATGTCAGATTATATCATTACAATATGAAGATGTTCCTCATCAGTATAGTGAAGATTTAATTAAGTTTTTTGAAGATATAAAATCAAGAAAAAATAATAATTTGTTGTTAAATTTTAATTCATATAATAATAATTTATTTAAAGATAAAAATATGGCTGTTTCGACTATGACAGATACTTTAAGTTATTATAAAGAAATGTTAAATAAAAATATTGATAGTGATTTTTCTTCAATAAAAGAGACGATGATGATTGTTTCAATTTTGGAAGAAGAGTTGAAGAAGCTAAAATATAATGTTAATATTAAGTTATGGCTTGATAATTTATTACTTTCAATTATGGAGACCAACTATAATGTGTCAATAGAAAATTGAACATTTTTGAAATATATATGAAATAGTAAAAGTTGGCACGGC
>CALVJE010000078.1 GCA_944331725.1 uncultured Bacilli bacterium
ACAAAGTTTTCATAATCTCTTAAATTACCTAAGAAGCCATCTACACTTGTATCATTTAACCAGTCTTCCATATAACTTCCTGCAAAGGCTGTACTACCACTTGAATAAGTAATTGCACTTATATTCCACTGTGTTACTAATTTAGTTGTTCCTGCTTTATTATTAACACTTACCGCTCTCCATAACTTTCCACTATACCATATATAGTTATTTGGATCAGTTCCTGTTATAAATGTATCAACTCCATCATCATAGGTATCTCCACTATCTCCTAATCCTGCTAATATTGTATCTCCTGCACTTGGTCTTGCTTGACTTACTTCTACTCTTAACTTTCCGCTAAATACTTGTCCTGAATAGTTTCCATCTACTTCATCTGTTATCCAAAGCTTTAGATTATATTTATTTGTTGCTCCTCCTTCTATTGTTCCAGAGTCTATTACTCTATTAGGATTAGTACCTGTCTTAGTAAGGAGAGTTGCACCACTGTCAGTTCCATTTTTATTTAGATTATATTTTAAATACTTATCATCTATTCTTGTATCAGTGTTACTTATAGTATTATCATCTAAGTAAATTGTATAATCTACCGCTTTACTTCCATTATTTCTTAACTCAAATGTTGATCCATCTAAAGACATACCTTTACTATCACTTATACCTACTGCATTATCTAAACTTATCCCTTCACTTGTTTCATCTAATACTAATTCTAACTCTCCTACTTTTACTATTTGATCTTTACCAGATAATTGTGTAGAAAAGTATGCATAGGTAAGTGCAAGTAATAGAATTATTACTATTAATATACTCATAACTATTACTGTTATCTTTTTCTTTTTATCATTATCTTTTTCCATATCTTAATTCACTCCTAATAATTAGTATATAACTATTTCTATTCTTAATACTCTAATCTTATAATAAAATGATATCACCAAATATAAGGACAATGCAAGCAATATTTATAGTTTGTTAAAAAATAAAATTTATATGAATTTTAAAAATTGCTTGTTTGCATTAGTTTTTCCCCTATGTTAGAGTGTAGGCATCTACGTAGAAATATTAAAATTTTTGGAGGAATTAATGAAACAAGAAGAAAAGAAAGAGAAAAAATTTATTAGTCTTTTAAGTGACACTACCTTTAAACATTTCTTTAAAATAGAAGATTATAAAGAGTTCTTTAATACTATTATTAAACCTATTATAAATATGGATATTAATGATTTTAAGTTATATGATGCGGAGTTAAACAGTGGAAATGAAAAACGTGATTATCGGCTTGATATATTATTAGTAAGTGATTTAGTTGATATAATTATATCAATAGAGATGAATCAGTTTCCTAGTGAAGAGACAAAATATAAAGATAGATTATATGTATATGGTTTACTTGCTAAAAGTTTAAACAGTGGTGAAGGTATTAAGAAGAAGAAAGTCATTCAAATAAACTTTAATAAAGAAAAGCATCCTTATGTCAGTAAAGGTTCATTTTATTTAATGGATAAGGTAACTAATAGAGAAATAAAAGATTTTGAAATACACGAAGTGTATCTTGAAAACTACAAAGGAATAAGATATAATGGAGACAATAAAGAAGAAGCATATCTATCTTTATTTACTGCTAATTCTTATGAAGAGTTAAGAGAAATAGCAGGAGATGATAAGGAGGCATTAAAGATTGTGGATGAATTAGAAAGATTAGGGATTGATGATAAATTTGGAGTAGTCTATGATAATGAGGCAATGCAAAAAAGAATGATTAATACCGCTCGTAATTGGGGATATGATGATGGTTATGATACTGGTAAAGCAGATGGACTTGAAGAAGGTGCTAAGGCAGAAAAACTTTCTATTGCAAAAAAATTTCTTAAAGATGGTATACCTATAGAAGTAGTATCTAGAAATACAGGTTTAAGTGAAGAGGAGATAAAGAAAATAGTTGACTAGAATAAAAAATAACTAGTTATAATATAAAGAAAGAAGTTTAAATGCTTCTTTCTTTTAGTAATTTATGTAAAATATTGTTTAGACTCTTGTAAATAATAACTATTTAAATTATTATTTAATTAAGGTGATAACAATGATAATAGATATAATTAATAAGAAAGCTAATAAATATGAATTAACTAAAGAAGAATTAGAAACTATTTTTATAGGATACTTAAAAGATGAAGTAAAAGATTATCAGATGAGTGCTTTCTTAATGGCAATATGTATAAATGATATGAGTGATAGTGAAGTATTCGCTCTAACTGATATTTTTATTAAAAGTGGAGATGTCTTAGATTTAAGTTTTATAGATGGAATAAAAGTAGATAAACATTCAACAGGTGGTGTAGGAGATAAAACAACTCTAATAGTAGCACCCCTAGTAGCAAGTTGTAACGTATCAGTTATTAAAATGAGTGGAAGAGGTTTAGGTTATACTGGTGGTACAATTGACAAATTAGAATCAATACCTGGCTTTAATGTAAATCTAACTGAAGAAGAAATAAAAAAACAAGCAAGTGATATTGGTATAGTTATAACAAGTCAGACTAGAGATTTAACACCACTTGATAAAAAAGTATATGCTCTTCGAGATGTAACTGCAACAACAAACTCTATTCCTTTAATCGCTAGTAGTATTATGAGTAAAAAAATAGCAGGAGGAGCAGATAAAATAGTTATAGATATCAAAGTAGGTAATGGAGCTTTAATAAAAACAGAAGCAGAAGCTAAAAGATTAGAGAGTTTACTAATAAAAATAGGTTCATACTATCAAAAAGAAGTAAAAACAGTTATATCAGATATGAATAGACCATTAGGACATAATATAGGTAATAGATTAGAAGTGTTAGAAGCATTAGATGTCTTAGAAAACAAAGAAAAAGGGAAATTATATGATCTATCAATAGAACTTGCTAGTAAAATGGTTTCTCTTGGTAAAGAAATAAGTGAAAAAGATGCTAGAAAAGAAGTTATAGAGAACTTAGAAAATGGTAAAGCTTTAAATAAATTTAAAGAATTTGTTAAATATCAAAATGGTAATATAGAAAATCTAAATATAGATGCTAAAGTTTATAATATAAAAGCTAATAAAGAAGGAATTTTAAAAGATATAAATGCTCTAAACATTGCTAAGTTATGCGAATACTTAGGAGCAGGAAGAAAAAGCAAAGAAGATGAAATCGATTATAACGCTGGAGTAGTTATAAAAAAAGAAATAGGTGAAGAAGTAAAAGAAGGAGATATATTAGCAAGTATATATACAAATATTGACAATCCAATATTTAATCTTGAAAGAATATTTGAAATTTCTTGAAAAAAAAATTTCTATTTGCTATACTCTATATAAGGTAAGGTGATTATATATGAGTTCTAATAAAATGAGTTCTCGAGCTCAAGTAAAAAAAACAAAGAACCAAAAAGCAGCAGATAAAACAGACAAAGCAATGAACGATGTAAAAAGAATAGGGATTATTTCTTGTTGCCTAATCGCTATATTAATAGTAATAGGATTATTTATTGATACTGATGAGAGTTATGCGGCAGGATTTTTATCTCAACTACCAGATAGTTTTAAGTCAGAAGTAAACAAAACTAATGGTCAGGGTGAACCAGAACATGAAAATGATCCTAAATATTTCCATACATTAATAGGTGTTGGTCAAGACATATCAATTTCATTACCTTGGGAATTCTATGGTAAAGATGTTAATACTGGAGATAGATTAAGTTTTATATATTGTCTTGATAGAAATAAGAAGCAAGAAAGTGGAATCATATATAAAAAGGGTGATTCTGTTAAAACTAATACTGTAATTAACGATGCTTGGGGTTCTAAAACTTATCCTGGATTAATCTATATTTTACAAAATGATGTTAGTGTTGAAGAAGGTAACCCTAATATTCCTAAAGGTGATTCAGCTAATTATGTTAATTATTATATAGCCCAAGTAGCAATCTGGTATTATATTGATGAAGTTAATGGAGATACAGTAGCAGAAGAAAATAGAAATTTCACTGCAGAAGAAAAAGCTGTAATAGATGCTGATCAATCATTCTATGCTAACAAAGTTAGAGAATTAGTTGCAGGAGCTAGAAATTATCAAGCTCCAACTGATAATAATATCAGTAAGGATGTAGTTATTGATACTAATAGCATTACTTATAATATGTATAACGATTATGTTGAAACAAGTGTAATTAAACCAGTTAGTAGTAATACTTCATTTGAAAGTTATAGTGTTCAATTAAGTGGAAATATTAATAACGTTCAAATAGTAGATGAAAATGGTAACCCTATTACTGGTACAATAGAAGCAAGCAAAGGTTTCAAAGTAAGAGTACCTGTTAGTGCACTTCAAAATAATACATTTACATTACCAATCACTGTTGTAGGCTACTTTGCAAATGGCTATGATGCTTATATTTATAATCCAATTGATGCTACAACTGGACAAGAAGATACAACTGAGCAAAAAGCTTTATTAGGTATTATTGAAAGACCATCAACTCCAACTTCAATTACGTTACAAGTACCTACAATTAATGTACCTAATACAGCTAGTAATTCATTCTTAGTATATGGAATCGGTGCTTTAGTTATAATCGTTGGTATTATCTTAATAATTGTG
>CALVJE010000079.1 GCA_944331725.1 uncultured Bacilli bacterium
ATGCCATTTATTGTCGTTATCATCGACGAGTTAGCAGACCTTATGTTAGTTGCCAGTAAAGATGTAGAAGCATCTATTATGAGAATTACTCAAATGGCTCGTGCTGCTGGTATTCACTTAATTATTGCAACTCAAAGACCATCAACTGATGTAATTACTGGTGTTGTTAAAGCGAATATTCCAAGTCGTATCTCCTTCGCTGTTTCTAGTAGTATAGATTCACGTACAATTCTTGATATGACAGGTGCAGAAAAATTACTTGGTAAAGGTGATATGTTATTCCTACCAATGGGAGAAGCAGATCCAGAACGTATTCAAGGTGCCTTTATTTCTGATGATGAAATTAAAAGAATAATTGATTATACAGTTGAACAACAAAAAGCAGAGTATGATCAAGGCTTTATGAACTTATCAGGTGATAGTGAAAAATCAGCTTCACAAAAAGAAGATATGGCTCAAGTTGAAGAATATGATGATCCTCTATATAATGAAATAGTAGAATTTGTTATAGAAACACAGAAAGCTAGTGCATCTTTATTACAAAGAAGATTTAAACTTGGTTATAATAGAGCCGCTCGTATTATTGACCTATTAGAAGAACGTGGTATTATTGGACCACCTAATGGATCAAAGCCTAGAGAAGTACTTGTTAAACTAGATAATGAAGAGGAAGAATAAAGAGAAAATTAATCTCTTTTTTTCTTTCTTTTCTAAACTATTTCAATTGATAAATTAGGTAATTTAATATATACTATAAGAAAAAGGAGGTATCGTGATGAAAAAGAAAGTCTTAATACTAGCATTACATCTAGGATATGGCGGTGTTGAAAAGAGTGTAACCTCTCTTGCTAATTCCCTTGCCGAAAATACTAACTATGAAATAGAAATTGCCTCTATTTATAATCTTTATGGTAAATCAGTATATAATTTAGATGAAAAAATAAAAGTAAACTACTTAATAGATAGTGATTTACCTATTAGAGTATCAAAATATAAGAATCTATTATTTAAACTACAACTTATAAACCTTTCCAAACTTTTATTTAAAGATTATATTTCTAAAGCTAAATTTAAAGAATTATTTAATGATAGTTTAGGTATTTTAATGTATTCTAAAAGAAGTAAAGTTATAAAAAAAGTATTAAAAGAAACAGATGCTGATGTAATAATTTCTACAAGAATATTTTTAAATGAATTATTATCCCTATATGCTAAAGATAATGTCTTAAAAATAGGTTGGGAACATAATCATCACCATAATGATTTAAAATATGCAACAGATGTTGTTAGAAGTGCTAAAAATCTTGATTATTTAGTTTTAGTTTCTAAGAGTTTACAAAAATTTTATCGTAAGAAGATGCTTAATTATAAATGTAAATGTGTCTATATCCCTAATGCTATTGAATATATTCCTAAGACTAAAAGCCCTTTAACCTCTAATCATTTAATATCAGTAGGTCGTCTTGCCCCTGAAAAAGGATATTTAGATTTATTAAAGATATTTAATGACTTAAAGAAAAAGAAATTAGATTGGCATTTAGATATAGTAGGGGATGGTAATGAAAGAGGGAAACTAGAAAGATATATAAAAGATAATAAGTTAGAAAATGATGTAACTCTACACGGTTTTAAAAGTAGTGAAGAAATAGAAAAGTTAATGAAAAAAGCTAGTATTTATATTATGACAAGTTATACAGAAAGCTTTGGTATTGTTTTAATAGAAGCGATGAGTAACGGTTTACCTTGTCTTGCTTTTGATTCCGCAGAAGGTGCTAAAGAGATTATTACTTCAGGACTTGATGGCTATTTAATTAAACATAGAAATTTTAATGTTATGGAAAAGAAAATATTAGATCTTACTAAAGATTTAGAAAAGCGTAAAGAACTTGGTAAAAATGGAAGACGTAAAGTAAAAGAATTTGTAAGTGATAATGTTTTAGAAAAATGGAAAAAAATAATAGAAAAGAAGTGATTTAATGAAAAAAGTAATGTTTATATCTAGTACTGGGGGACATTTAACAGAACTATTACAATTAAAAAGTATTTTTAATGATTATGATTATTCTTTAATTACTGAGAATACTAAATCTAATAAAGCTTTAATGAATAAATATAAAAATATGGGTTTCTTACTATATGGTACTAAAGATCATAAAATATCTTATCCATTTAAATTATTTATTAACTGTTTTATTAGTCTTTATTACTACTTTAAATATCAACCAGATTATATAGTTACAACTGGTGCCCATACGGCAGGACCAGTGTGCTCAATTGGTAGAATATTTGGTAGTAAAATTATTTATATCGAAACATTCGCTAATATTAATACTAAAACTATTACTGGTTCACTATTTTATCATTTACATATTTCTAATCTTTTTATAGTACAATGGAAATCAATGTTAAAACTATATCCTAAAGCTAAATATGGAGGGTGGTGTTTCTAATGATTTTAGTTACTTTAGGTACTCAAGATAAGAGTTTTGAACGTTTACTTAAACTAATAGATAAAGCGATTGATGAAGGAATTATTAAAGATAAAGTTATTGTTCAAGCAGGATTTACTAAATATGAAAGTAAAAATATGGAAATATTTGATACAGTACCTAGTGATGAATTAGAAGAATTAATCAAAAAAGCAGATTTAATTATTACTCACGGTGGAGTAGGAAGTATTCTTTCTTCCCTAAAATATAATAAAAAGGTAATCGCTACACCAAGACTATCTAAATATAATGAACATACTAATGATCATCAAAAACAAATAGTTAAAGAATTTGGAAAATTAGGTTATATTATACCTTTATTTGATTATAGTAACTTTAAGAAAGTTTATCTTAAGAGTAAAACTTTTAAGCCTAAACACTTTGAAAGTAATAATGAAAACTTTACGAAAATGATTAAAGACTATATAGAAGAAGATAATCATATTAGTTGGTTTAATAGAGATAAATTTATAATACTAACATCTATTATAAATATAATTATCTTTACAATTTTAGTGAAATTAAACTTAAATATTTATTTATCTTTAACCATTACTTATATTATCTCTTGTCTTTTAACAAAAATATTTAAACTAAAAAAATTACCTAATCCTATAACAGTTGTTTTATGCTTTTATCTAATAGAAGGATTATCTTTAGTACTTTTAACTGGTTATTTAGGAGTAAATGCTATTATATCAAAAATAATTATTAATATCTTAGTAATATTTATCTATCACTTTTTATCTAAGAGAAATTAAAAAAGTAACTGTTACGTTACTTTTTCTTTATGCTGCTAATTCCTTATAAATATCTCTATCATAATTATGTTGTTCTGCTTCTAATGCCTCTAGTTCTTCTGTTGTAATTAAAAAGAAATTATACTCTAATATATCACTACCATCAGTAGTAATAGGATCATCCCAAGTAAGATCTAAGTGATACCATAAATCATTTAAATTAACAGCATTCCAAACGTGATTTTCTGATGCTATTCTATAACTTTTAATACCTAAATCTTCTAAAAATAACTCCATTGCATCAGTATAACCACCACATAAACTATATCCTTCTAAAAGAGTACCATAAGCCATATCAGACTTATATTTAACTACGTTATTATCACTTCTATCTTGATCATACTTACTATTATTTATAATATAATTATGAGCTTCTTTAATCTTATCTTCATTACTCATTGTATCATTCCATATTTCTTTTTCAATCTCTTTAACTTTAGCATTAATTAACTTAATATCACTATCATTATAAATATGATCAATACTAAGAGTAACTTTTCCATAATCATCATAACTAGTCTCTAAATGTTTAAAACTATTATATGGATGAACAAAATTATTAATAGTAGATAAAGTCTTTTGATCGTTAGCAAGAGAATCTACTTCTTCTAAACAACTACTATAATCATCAGGACAATAGAAAGAAAAACTATCTACTCCTGAGTTTAATACCGTATAATAAATATTTAATAAATCTTGATAATTACTAGGGGAAAAATCATCTGTTAATTTTACATAATCAAAACTATAAACTCTTGTATAGTCATTTTTAGTATTTAAACTAACATCTTTATCCTCTTTAACAAAATAAGTCCTATATAAGTCATATAAAGTGCTTCTAAAAGCATAAGTAAATCCAAATAAAATAATAAGGAATATTAAAACAATGTATTTCTTCATAGATATCCTCCTATTTAATTCTATCAATCATTAAAACTTTTGTAAACGATTAATTGCACATATAAATGTAAAAAGTGTTACATAAAAAACCATATAATAAAAACAGGTTATCCTGTTTTTAAATCGCTCTATATTTATCAGCATCTTTATATGGATTTTTCTTATCAATATAATCAGTAAATAAAATACCATTTAAATGATCTATTTCGTGTTGAAAGGCAATAGCAAGTTCTTCTTTCGCTCTTATTCTTATTTTATTACCATCAACATCATATCCTTCAACAGTAACTCTAGCATATCTTGGTACTATACCATCAACTTCTCTATTTACAGATAAACATCCTTCTCCCATTTCTACATAAATCTTTTCAGCTGAATTACTAATAATTTTAGGATTACAAATAATATAAGTATCAAA
>CALVJE010000080.1 GCA_944331725.1 uncultured Bacilli bacterium
CCTGCTTTATCAGTTGTAATAGCAAGTTTCATATTAAGTATTGCATTTAATAATGTACTCTTACCTACATTAGGTCTCCCCATTATTGATACAACTCCACACTTCATAAAATTACCTCCTTTTACACAATTATTTTATTTTTGTAACTATTATAAACCTTTGCTTATTTATTAGTTGCCCCCTTCAAAAAATAATTTATTTAATATTTATATATTTAACAATTCACTAATATCATCAATTTTATAATCAAAGCTTTCTACATCACCAAAGCCATATGAAGCATATACAAAAGGAATACCTGCTATTTTTGCACCTTCCATATCCCCTTTAGTATCACCAACATATATAGGTTTTTTCAAATTATTACGGGAAATAACAACCTTAATATTTTCTCCTTTACTTAAAAGAGTTCTACCATAACTTTCATAATCTTCAAAATAATCTTTAAGACCACTTGTATTTAAAAAAGACTCAATATATCCATCTACACAATTACTAACTATATATAGTTTATATTTTTTACTTAAATTTATAATAGTTTCTCTAGTATTAGAATATAATGTTCCTCCTTCTTTTAACAAGTTTTCTACATTTTTATTAAAAGCCTCATCAGCATACTCTTCCCCTTTTTCCCTTGGAAGATATCCATAATATATATTAATAATCTCATCAGATGTTTTCCCCATTGCCGATTCAATTTGTTCTCTTGTAACATCTCTAGTAATATCTTTATGTTCTTCCTTTACAAAGCTAGTCGCTTTAAGACAACTATCAACAGTATTCCATAAAGTACCATCTAAATCAAATATTATTGCATCTATTTTTTCCGCGCCAATCACTCTTTTCAAAAAATATACTTTTCTTTCTATATTACGATTTCCTTCTTTTTAAACTAGTGCAAAAATTGCACTAGTTGACTTTTCTTCAAGTTCTAAATCAGCGAGTTCTTTTTGTGTTAACCACAAATCTCCTTCACAGAATCTAACTTGAATACCTTCACTATAACTTTGTCTTTCAAAAATCAAGAATTCTTACAACTAAATTTCCTCCCAAGAGTATCTTCCCTAACTTCTTATTAATTTTTACCCTTCATTATAATGATATACATTTATCTAAAAAGTTTTTTCATATTCTTTAAAAATTTATTAATAAACTCTTAAATCAAAATATTAAAACAACTCTATAATCTTAGGTATAAAAATCATTAATGCAATAACAGCACTAGTAACACTAAGTACAAACTCCGCTGCACTTGCCGTATCTTTAGCAATTTTAGCAAGAGGATGAAACTCTTTAGTAACAAGATCAACTGTACTTTCTATCGCTGTATTAAGTAATTCAACTACCAAAGTTAAACCTATAATTGCAATTATAATTAACCACTGTATCATTGATATTTTTAAGAAAAAACTAAATAATAGTAAAATAATAGTACATATTAAATGAATATACATACTTTGTTCATTTTTATATGCTACTTTTAAACCATTCCAAGAATTTTTAATACTTGAAAGTATTCTTTTAAATCCAAATTGTTTTTTTTCTCTATCTATTGATGCCATATTCCATCAAAACCTCCTCTTGTTTTTTTAACATTACTTCCTCTTCTTCCTTTGTAGTATGATCATAACCTAATAAATGATAAATACCGTGAACCGCTAAAAAACATAATTCTCTTTCCAATGAATGACCATACTCCCTCGCTTGTTCTTCCGCTTTATCTAAACTAATATAAATATCTCCTAATAACCTAATACCATCAGGAATAATCATACTTTTATCATCTTCTAAAGCAAAACTAATAACATCAGTCACTCTATCAATACCACGATATTCCTTATTCAATTTATGAATAAAAGAATTATCTACAATTATTATGCTACAACTAGCATTTTCTACACCTTCTTTTTCTAAGGCTTTATTAACTAGCTTTTCTATTATATCTTTGTAAGGAAACTCTTTATCTATCTCACTATAAATAGTAACTTCATTCAAATTCAACACACGTCCTTTCCAATGCCTATAATATATCATAAAAAAAGAAGTTTTTAAAGTAGTGTTATTAATCCCACTAAAAGAATAATAGACACTAGATTTAAAAACCACTCAGCTTGAAACACTTTAGGACACATATTTCCTATTTTTAAAATAATAATATATAAATAATGCCCTAAAACACCACCAATTATATTTAATAAAATATCATCTATATCAAATACTCTACCTATCATTAACTGAGTTGATTCAATCGTAAGAGAAGTAACTACTGTTAGTATAAAGATAGGCATTAATTTTTTCTCACTTAAAAAATAACTAGTAAAAAAACCATAAGGTAAAAACATAATTATATTACCTAAAACATTCTTTAAAAATAACCTACTACCAAAATCATATCTAAACATTTCTCTAAATGGTATTAAATTATTACTAGATATATTACTATTATCTTGAAAAGTTACTACTTGGAATAAACATAATATATAAATAATAAAAGATAACGAGATAAGTTCTTTATATAAACAAAATTGTTTTTTATTTTTTATAATATCTGCAACTCTTAAAGTAATTGCCACTACAACAGATATAACGACCATAGGTAAACTGAAAGAAAAGACATTTCCTATAGTTTCTCCAATACTTGAAAACATCGCATCACTCACTTTCTGAAGCCTGTTTCTTATTCTCTTCTTCTATATTAAAATCCTTTAAAGAACTATAACTTGTAATATCTTCTTCTATTTTATAGAAGAGTTCTATATCTATTCTATCAGTATTTCTCTCTTTTTTCAAAACTTTTCTATCAATTACTTTAATATCAGACCCTAATTTATTTTTTAATTTTTCTAAAGCTAATTCATAAACTGTATCTAAATTATCTTCACTAAAATTTATATTCAAAAGTTCTACTTCCCTTTTTTCTGTATAACTAATACTAAGTGGTAATAAACTATGTTTCCAAATAATATTTTTCTTACCATTATAATTTTTATATTGATCTAATGAAGTTAATTCTATATTATTATTTAAGAAATTTATCTCTAAAACATTTTTATGATTAGAAGTTTCTTTCCTTTCACTATAAGTATAAGGTAAATTTAAAGAAACTTTATACCAAACCTCTGCAAATACTTTTCCTTTCGCACTCACTTTACTAACAATATTATCATTATTTTTAATTAATCCACTGATTAAAATATCTTCTTTATTAACATAAGCATTCTTTTTAGTAACTACTTCCCCAGCATCTGCAACTATTCTTGTAATCATTCCACTTTTAGATGCCACAATATTACGAGGTTCTGTTTCTTTAACCTCTTCATTCTTTACTCTTTTTATTACATTTACTTCATAATTAACCCCTTTTTCTTCTATTTCAATCCACTCTAATAATTCTTTTTCTTTATCTAATACTCTACTTTCTATCTTTTCTTTTTCTTTATAACTAACTTTAAATTTATATTTAGAAATCCCTAATTCTTCTAAATCTGTTAAAATTATCTCTTTTAATTCTTCATCATCTAAAACTACTTTAACATCAAAAATTATATTAGTTAAAAATGTTAAAAAAATAAAACCAAAAAGTACAGAAATAATAAAAAGCTTTCTTACTTTAATAAAATGTGTAAAATAAAGTAGCCCTTTTCTTTTTAGTATTTCTATTTCATATGTTGTTTTAATTTTCTTTAATTTCTCATAATCTTCTTCTAAAACTTCTATAATTATATAATCTTTACCACTTTTTACTTTTCTAAAACAAATATTAAATCTAACTAAAAGCATTATAAAAGTATCTATTCTTTTACCAGTAATTTTTAATACATAACTATTCATCTTTAATCTCTAAACTTTCTAAATTACCAATTATTAATATTTCTCTATCAGCAAGTTTACTTAAAGAAAAATTATTACCTATCAAAGATACTTTCTTATTATTAGTTTTAATAGTTATCTTAGAATTACCTAAAGATATTATTCTTTTGTAATTACATATATGAATTTTATTATCATAAATATCAATATGAAATGAAGAAGGATCAAGAAAATTACATAACTTTCTAACTAACATAGACTTCACCTAATAAAGTTTATGATAATTATAAAGAAAAAAGAAACTAAATTATTAGTCTCTTTCTCTTCTTCTCTTACGTTCATTCTTACGAGCATTTTTAATGGCTTCTTTCTTAGCCTTTCTTCTTCTAACTCCTGGTTTATCATAAGCATCGTGTTTTTTCGCTTCAGAAGGGACACCACTTTTTGCAAGTTTTTGTTTATATCTTTTAATAGCATAATCTAAATTACCGTTTTTAACTTGAACTTGTGCCATAACTACTATCCCTCCCTTCGCTTTTTTCTACAACTGATTATAACACCTTAACGCTTGATATACAACATTTTTTTACATATTTTTACGATTTTGTTAAATAAAATTCAAAGTTCCCGAAAAAATTATAATGGGAACTTATTCTTTTAAAGAACAAAAGTTAATGATATA
>CALVJE010000081.1 GCA_944331725.1 uncultured Bacilli bacterium
TTTAAACTTTAAAATAAAAAAATAGAAAATAAAGTTGATTTTTTTGTAGAAAATACTTGACTTTATTATGGGAGGAAATATGAACATAAGAGCACTTAATGAACTAATGAAATTAAACGGTATATCAAGCTATTTTTATCTCGCCCAAAAGATCCCCATACCATATACAACTCTTTTAGACTTAGTAAAAGGTAAAGGAGAAAAACTTAGTAATATAAGAATAATAGCAGATTTCTTTGGCGTAAAGCTTTCGTATCTTATAGAAGATAATGACAAGACTTTTCTAGAAATAGATGAACTAAACAAAGTAAGAATCCATCCCTTTACAGGGTATAACAATATGATAACAACCCTAATTTCTTATAATATTCCTTTAAACTAAAGGAAATTTATGTTAAACTAATTTAAAGGTGATATATATGGGTTTATTTAGTAAATTTAAAGATAAATTTATCAAAAAAGAAGAAAAAGAACTTAAAGAAGAGAAGGAAAGCTTAGAAGTTTATGATAAAGGACTTACTAAAAGTCGTAATACTTTCTCATCTCGTCTTTTAGATTTAACTAAACGTTATAGTAAGGTAAATGAAGAATACTTTGAAGAATTAGAAGAAATCTTAATTATGGCCGATATTGGTGTCAATACTGTTATGAACTTTATGGAGAAGTTAAGAAAAAGAGTAAAAGATGAAAAAATAACAGATCCAGAATTTTTAAAAGAAGTAATAGTTGATGAATTATTTATTATCTATGTAAGTGGTGAAATATTATCTACAAATTTAAAAAGAAACGAAACAAATCCTACTGTTTACTTATTTGTAGGAGTTAATGGAGTAGGTAAGACAACAACTATCGCTAAACTTGCAAGTAAAGAAAAAGAAAAAAATAGAAAAGTTCTTTTAATAGCAGGAGATACCTTTAGAGCAGGTGCAACAAAACAATTAAAAGAGTGGTCTGAGCGAATAGGTGTAGACTTCTATGGAAAAAGTGAAGGAGTAGATCCTGCTAGTGTTATTTATGAAGGATTAGAGTATGCTATAAATAATGATATAGATACAGTTTTAATTGATACAGCAGGAAGACTTCAAAATAAAAATAATTTAATGATGGAACTTGAAAAAATAAATAGAGTAATTAAAAAGATAATAGATAGATCCCCTGATGAAACTCTACTTGTAATAGATGCAACAACAGGACAAAATGGTATTAGTCAAGCTAAAGCCTTTAAAGAAATAACAGACCTTACAGGAATTATTCTAACAAAATTAGATGGTACTGCTAAAGGTGGAATAGTTCTAGCGATTAAAGAAGAAGTAAACTTACCTGTAAAATATATAGGACTAGGAGAAACAGCGAAAGATTTACAGGAATTTGATATAGAAAAATATATTTATAGTCTATTTAAAGACTTTGTGGAGGAAGAAAATGAGTAAAAGTGTAACAAGTCTAAACCCAAAAGCAAAACAACAACAAGAAAAAAGTATAACTCATCTAAAAGTATTAATAGTAATTCAATTTATCTTAACTATAACTGTAATAATATTTGGTATTATCACTATTTTTAATACTGATTTGCTATATATATTTGAATTAATATTAGGAATTACTCTTTTAGTTATGGGATTAAATAACTATCTAATCTATAAAAGAAAAAACTTAACTATATTTTATCTAATCATAGGTTTAGGTTCCATTATCTTAGCAATATTAAAATTATTAGGACTATAATATGGAAGAATTAGTATATTATACAATGCTTTATGATATTTATGGTAGCCTTTTAACTGAAAAACAAAGAATCTATTTTGAAGAATATTATTTCAAAAACTTATCTTTAAGTGAACTAGCAAGTATTTATAACATCAGTAGAAATGCTATTCATAAACAATTAAAAGAGACTATTAAAAGATTAGAAACCTATGAAGAAAATTTAAAATTAGCTAAAAAGAATAAAATGTTAGAAGATATTATGAAAAAGACAAGTGATGAAGAGTTAAAACGTAAATTACAAGAAGTAATTTCAATCTGACTCTTGTCACTTTTTATATTTAAAGGTATAATTTATCTATAGAATAAAGGAGAATGGTAGTTATGTTTGATAAAATAATCTACATTAGTGACCAAAGCGCTAATATTAAATTAAAAGAAGATGCTGAAATAGCAATTAACTTAATGAACTTACATTTAATTTTTGAAGATAAAGATAAAACAATTCTAGGAGAAGTAGATGATTTAGAAGATGGTATTGTTAAAGCTAGATTCTTAGGGGAAATAGTTAATGGACGTCTAGTTGGAGGAGTATTAAGAAAACCATCACTAGATGCTAAAATAAGAGTAATTAAACAAGAAGAAATACCTATGATAGTAGGAGAAGATAAACAAGGTAATATGCCTTTTGGTGTTAGTCCATACTATAATGACTATCCAGTTTATCTTGATGTTAATAACTTCTTTAGTAATCATTTCGCTATATTTGGTAACAGTGGTAGTGGTAAAAGCTGTGGTATTTCGAGAATAATGCAAAATATGTTTGAAGATGAAAGACTATTCCCATATAAATCAAATATTCTTTTATTTGATTCATCTGGAGAATATTACAATGCATTTAAGGATTTAAACAAAATTAATCCTAATTACAACTATCGTTTTATTACAACCAATGAAGTCGAAGGTAAAGGAGAACCATTACGTTTGCCAATCTTCTTACTTAATGAAGATGATCTTTCTTTACTCTTACAAGCAACTAACCATTCACAATTACCAATAATTGAAAGAATGTTAAAATTAGCAAGAATTTTTGCAAGTGATGGAGTAGATGCTAATAAATATAAAAATCACTTAATCGCTAAAGCAATTATGACAATACTTTATACTAATCAAACAGCACCTAATAAAAGAAATGATATATTCTCTATCATCAATAGTTGTTCAACAGGAGAGTTTAATTTAGATGCTCCAGTTCAAGGAATAGGTTATGTTAGAAAATTTAGGGAATGTTTCTTAATAGATAACCACGGACAATTTTCAGAAAGTGTTTTACTAACAGAATATGTTTCTAGCTTTATTAATGATGAATTTGATAACTTTGAACCAAGTAAAAAATGTTATTATACTCTAGAAGACTTAGAAAAAGCTTTAAACTTTACTTTAATTAGTGAAGGATGGTTAAGAAATGAAAATACTTATGGAGACTCTGTTACTTTAAAAGTAAGACTTCATTCTCTAATTACTTCAAGTAATTCTAATTTCTTTAAATGGGAAAAAGGTACTTATATTTCACTTGAAAATTATTTATCTGATTTAATGATTACTAATGGTAAAAAATATCAATTAGTAAATATTAACTTAGATGATGTAGATGATTCATTCGCAAAAGTAATAACAAAAATTTATTCAAGACTTTTATTTGAGTTTACTAAAGGATTAAAAGATAGAGCAAGTATACCATTTCATATCTTTGTAGAAGAAGCTCATAGATATATTCAAAACGATACAGATAGATTCTTAATAGGATATAATATCTTCGAACGTATCGCTAAAGAAGGACGTAAATATGGACTTATTTTAGGATTAATTACCCAAAGACCAGTTGAGATGTCTGATACAGTTATCTCACAATGTTCTAATTTCTTAATCTTTAAGATGAACCATCCAACAGATGTAGAATATATTAAGAAAATGGTACCAAATATTTCTGATGAAATAGTAGAAAAACAAAAGAGTTTACAATCTGGTACTTGTTTAGCATTTGGTAGTGCTTTTAAGATTCCTTTAATAGTAAAATTAAAGATGCCTAATCCAATGCCAATGAGTGGTAACTGTGATGTTGTTAGAATTTGGGATGGTCATAGTAACACAAACGTTAATAATAATCAACAAGTTGAAATAAATAATAATGTTACTACTAATATAAATAATGATATTAATACATCAACTGAAGTACAAAATGACAACTTAGGAATACCTGAGATTAATATAAATGATAAACCAATTAATAATGTAAGTGAACCTATTAATGAAGTTAATAATATAGAACAAAGTCCTATAACTGAAATACCTACTAATGATGTTTTAAATAAAGAGAATAATTCTTTCATAATAAATGATATTCCTAATGATATACCTAATAATAATTCTATTATAGAACCACAAAACAATTCTATAATAGAAAATAATATAGATAATAATGTAAATGAATTACCAAATATTAATAATCAATCAGTAGAACAACCTATAAATAATATAGGAATAACGGATATAAACACACAAATACCTGATAATAATATAGGACAACAAAATAATATGGAACATACACAGTTTAATATTGGAGAAAATAATATTAGTCCTATACCAGAAATAAATATAAACAATAATGAAACTTTATAATTTACGAGAAAGAAGTGATTTTAATGAAGAAATGTAGAATGACAAACTTCTTTCTACTAGAAATAGAATAAAATGACGAATTAAATTACCCTAGATTTATATATAAAA
>CALVJE010000082.1 GCA_944331725.1 uncultured Bacilli bacterium
GTTACTCCTATTAAAGTAAATGGAGAGTCTATGTATCCTACACTTGAAGAAGGAGATATTATGATTTTAAATAAGACTGCATATTACTTTAATAAACCTGAAAGATTTGATATAGTTGTAGTTAATATGCCAGATGAATATTTAATTAAAAGAGTTATAGGATTACCTGGAGAACATATAGAATATAAGGATAATACTTTATATGTAGATGGTAAAAAAGTTAAAGAAAATTTTAAACACGGGGTTACTGATGACTTTAATATAGAAGAACTAGGTAGTGATACTATTCCTTTAAATACATATTTAGTTTTAGGTGATAATAGGGAAAATTCACTTGATAGTAGAGAATTAGGTTTTATTAGAGAAGATCAGTTACTTGGTAGAACTAGTTTGATTATTTTGCCATTTAATAGAATAGGTAGTGTAAGTTAATTATGAATTATAAGTTAGTTAATGTTACTAAAAATGATATTTCTAAACTAATAGAATATAAATTAAAAAGTATTTTTGATTATGCAGAAAACTTATCATTAGAAGAAATTAACCAAATAAATGATTATGTTAAAAGTAATGTTCCTAAAGAATTAAATAATTATAAAGTTATATGTATAGATGATAAAAAAGTAGGATGTTTATTAATTACAAATAAAGATGATGGAGTTCTATTAGATGAGATATACTTAGAAGAAAAATATAGAAATAAAGGAATAGGTACTTCTATAATAAAAGAAATACTAAGTAATTATAATATAGTCTATTTATGGGTATATAAATTAAATATAAAAGCCTTATCTTTATATAAAAAATTAGGCTTTAAAATTATTAATGAAACAAAAACTAGATATTATATGAAGTATTAAAATATCTAGTTTTTATTTAGTTATGGGAGATAATTAGGATTTATTAAAGAAGACTAATTAATAGAAAAGTTATAACTCTCCATTTAGTAATTTATTATCTAAATCATCTAACAGATTAATTAGTTTAGATGCAAATTCTTTATTTTCTATAAACTCTTTACTAGTAGATGAATATAGAGTCATTAAAGCATTCTTTTCTAAAATAGGAATAAGAAATGTATTATCAAGAGTAGTAATACGTATAATCATTTCATAACAACTATTTTTATTTGCAGTAATTCTGTTTCTATGATTACTTTTCTTTTCATCTACAACAATATTATCTAGTAATAATTCATAATTTTTAATATCTTTAATATTATATTTATAATGAAATGTTTTTGTATGAAAAACAATCTCATTATTTATGCCAATACTAATACCAGATTCTAGATCATTTAGATAAAAAATACGGGGGATAGTATCACATAGAATCTCTAACTTTTTATTAATTCCATTTTCTCTATAGTTAGAATCTTGGAATAGCTTTATAAATGCTAAAAGCATTTCATTAGTTCCATTAATATTAAATAACATATTACTAAGTAATATAGTTTTACTTAACATACCATTTTTTATAACTTCTATAGTTAGGTCTTGATAGTTATATTTAAGATAGCCTTCTGTATTAACAAGCCATAGATATTTAGTAGTTGCTACAAAATAAAATTTAATGTTAGTTTTACACTCGTTTGCATAAACACAAGATAATATAAGTTCATCTATTGGAATAACTTCTCTTAAAATAATTGCATCATTTTCATTTAAATCAGGACATATATTCATAAGTAATTTATAACTTATAGTTGGTTTACTATTTTCTGTATGAGAATAATTATAAAATTTATGAAGTGTGCTCGCTTTATTTAATAATTCGTTATACTTTTCATTTTCTTCTACTTTTTCTTTATACTTATTTTGTACTTGAGTTAATAATTGTTTAAACATATATCCACCTCTTTGTTATTATAACTCATAATAACATATATAATTATTTTTGTAAATTTTAGTATATATAAATAATATTTTAAGACTATAGAATAAATCGAAAATAGGTATTATATGGAATATGAAAGTACCTAGTTTTTATTTACGAAAGCTCGTATCAAAAGTATTTCAAAAAGTGTTGACGAACAATTATTCTAATGGTAAGATTGATTTAGTTAATTATGTATTATAGTGACTGGATGTTTATATATGTATGATTTAAATTAATGTAGAAAGAGGCGAAATGATGAAGAATTTTGATGAGATAGAGCCTAAGTATTATTCTAAAAAGATGATATTTGTTTAAGGAGGTAAGGATTGAAATATGTTGGAAAAACAAAATAATATTATGATTTATGAAGATAAAGATGGTGTTACTAAAGTAAGTGTTAAATTTATAGATGAAGATATTTGGTTAACTCAAAATCAAATTGCAGAGATATATAAAACAACGCAAGAAAATATATCTATGCATATATCAAATATTTATAAAGATGGAGAATTAAAAAAAGATTCAACTAATAAGAAATTCTTATTAGTTCAAAAAGAGGGTAATAGAAATGTTAAAAGAAATATAGACCATTATAATCTAGATATGATAATCGCTTTAGGCTATCGTGTTCAGTCTGATGTTGCAGTTAGGTTTAGAATATGGGCAACAAAAAGATTACATGAGTATATTAGGAAAGGTTTCGCCCTTGATGATGATAGATTGAAACAAGGCGGCAATAGATATTTTAGAGAACTGTTACAAAGAATTAGAAATATTCGTTCTAGTGAAAGAAACTTTTATCAACAAGTAACAGATATCTATGCAACTTTTATGATTATGATCCAAGAAGTGAAATTACAAAAAGTTATTTGCTACAGTTCGAAATAAATTACACTATGCAGTTCCTGAGCATACTGCAGCAGAACTTATTGATGAAAGGGTAGACAATGAAAAACCATATGTTGGTATGACTAATTTTAAAGGAGATTATGTAACAATAGATGATGTTAAAATCGCTAAAAATTATTTATCTGAAATAGAACTTCAAAGATTGAACTTACTACTATTACAATTTTTGGATTATGTAGAGCTACAAGCTTTAGAGCAAAGACCAATGAAGATGAGTGATTGGGTAGAAGAGTTAGATAATCAAATATTGCTTAATAGAAGAAAAGTTTTAGAAGGTAAGGGAAAAATATCTCACGAAGAAGCGATTAAAAAAGCAGAAAAAGAATTTTCTCTATATCGAAAAAGAGAAATGAGAGAGCTACAAAGTGATTTTGATTTAATGATGAAATCTTTACCAAATAGTAATGAGGCTTAACATAATTTGGTCGGCAATGATGACTAAATTATATTAATTTGATAAAATAAATGTAATATGAAGAAATTATTGGATTGTTGAGGTTAACAATCCAACCTGTAATTAAAAGTGAAAATAGTAAATTTAATGTACTTGAGCATTTTGTTGAAATCAACAAAACGATATAATTAGATAAAATTTTAAAAATAAAATTAGAAATGGAAAGTGATTTTAATGAATGAAAATAAGCAAATAGTGCAATGGACTAGACACATTTATGCCAAACTATCTCTAAATCCCTATAAAATAAGGAAATTAGAAAAATGAGTTTTTACGTGTTTTCGGTAATTGATAAAAAAAGTGCAACGTAATATACAAGTAAAAAAACATTAGTAATATAAGATGATGTTATGCGACAATTTGTTGTACAAATTATACGAGAATATAATGTAGTACTAATGGCAAAAATAAAGATGGGTTTTGATAATGAAAATTAATAATCTTTGTTTATTTAAGTTAACTAAGACTTTTATTTAGAAAGAAGGTGTAATTTATGAGTGAAAAAATAAGAAAGAAAAATGAGTCATTACAAACAACAACACATGATTTTTTAATATATAAAGATGGAAATGATGATGTTAAAATTAGTGTAATGTTAATTAATAATGATTTGTGGCTAACACAAAGCTTGATTGCAGAATTGTTTGATACTGCTAGAAGTACAATCACAGACCATATAAATAATATTTTAAAAGAAGGCGAACTTAAGGAAGAGACTTCCGTCGGAATTTCCGACATAAGTTCTGGTGGAAGAAAACCTAAAATATATAATTTAGACATGATTATTGCTGTTGGTTATCGTGTTAATTCAAAAAAGGCAACAAATTTTAGAATTTGGGCTACAAAAGTTTTAAAAGAATATATGATTAAAGGTTTTGCTATGGATGATGAAAGATTAAAAAATCCAAATTATATATTCGGTGAAGATTATTTTGAGGAAATGTTAGAGCGTATTAGAAATATTCGTTCTAGTGAAAGAAGATTTTATCAAAAAATCACTGATATATATTCTTCATGTAGTGTTGATTATGACAAAGATTCAGAGATAACAAAAGAATTTTTTAAAACTGTACAGAACAAGTTGCATTATGCGATAACTGGTCAAACGGCTGCTGAAATTATATATAATAGAGTTGATTCTAATAAAGAGCATATGGGCTTAACTAACTGGCTAAGTTGTACCAAATGACACGGAATGAAAAAATAGTAAAATTGCTTTATTTTAAAGGGAAGCTTGATAATAGA
>CALVJE010000083.1 GCA_944331725.1 uncultured Bacilli bacterium
AATAAGGAAAGTAGAGCCTTAAATAAAGAACACATTATCGATAAAATTATAACAATGTTACTAGATATAATTAAGTAACATTTTTCTTAAAACTATGTTAAAATGAAAAAGAGGTGTAGTATGAAAAAAGTTTATAAGACTGAAGAAGAATTTTTGAAAGATTATAATGTTAAAGATTTTGATCAATTATCAATGACTGCAGATATTCTTTTAATTAGTGTATCTAGTGAAGTGACAAATAACTATCGTAAAAATAGTAAAAAGATGATGAGTATTCTCTTAGTAAAAAGAGATGATTATCCTTTTAAAGATAAATGGTGTCTACCTGGAGGATTTTTAGATCCTAATAAAGAAACTTTAGAAGAATGTGCTAAAAGAGTTTTAAAAAAAGAAACTAATCTTTCTAATATCTATTTAGAACAGTTATATACTTATGATGCCATTGATAGAGATCCAAGAACAAGAGTAGTATCAACCTCATTTATCGCTTTAGTAGATAAAAATAGATTAACAGAAATGATTAATCCTAATGCTTGTTGGTTTGATATTCTTCTAATAGAAGAAAAAGATAATATAGTAGATATTTCTTTAACTAATGGAGTAGAGACTATTAACTTATCAATTAAAAAGACTTTAAGAGAAAAGACTACTGATAGATATAGTTTTAAAGCAAGAAAAAATGTATTGGCTTTTGATCACGATTTAGTAGTATTAGCAGGAATAGAAAGACTAAAAAATAAAATAAATTATACTGATATTGTCTTTAATATGATGCCCGAATACTTTACATTAGGAGAGTTACAACAAGTTTATGAAGTAATACTTAATAAGAAATTATTAGATCCTGCTTTTAGAAGAATTATTAAAGATAAAGTAGTTAAGACTGATAAAATGACATCAGGTGAAGGACATAGACCATCAGTATTATTTAAATACAGGAAGAAAAATGATTAAGATAAATAGAATAAGATTATTTGTTAATGATAATTTAAAATCTAAAAAAATTGCTGATATTATTAAATATAAACTAAAAGAAAACAATTTTAAAATCGTTACTAAAAACTATGATCTTGCCATTGCTATAGGTGGAGATGGAGCCTTTTTAAGAATGGTTAAAGAAACTAACTTCGATAGTAAATGTTATTACATTGGAATAAATACAGGAACACTTGGTTTTGCCCAAGAAATTAGTTTTGATGAGATAGATACCTTTATTAAAAAATTAACTCTAGGAGAGTTAAAGAGTGAGAAAATAAGTATTGGAGAAATAGGAACGGTTACTGAAAATAATACTTTTAAACACTTTACTTTAAATGAAATAGTTATAAGAGAACAAGAACTTAATACAGCAAGATTAAATGTCTTAATAAATGAAGAATTATTAGAAAACTATGTAGGTGATGGTCTATTAATATCAACATCTTTTGGTTCAACCGCTTACAACCTAAGTTTTGGAGGTTCTATTGTCTATGATACCTTTCATAGTTTACAATTAACTCCTATCGCTCCCTTAAATTCTAAAAGTTATAGAAATTTACTAAATTCTTTAATTGTCCCTGATAATAAATTAATTTCTATAAGACCTGAAATAGTTAGTAAAAATTTACTCTTAACTATTGATGGAGATAATTATAAATATGATGATGTAATTAGATTAGATATCTCTATTAAAGATAGAAAAATAAATGTACTTAGAATGAAAGATTATGATATGATTAAGAAAATTAATGAAAAATTTTTAAAATAAGTATAAAAAAGTTAATAAATACATAATAATTATTAGACAATAATTGACAAGAAAAAAACAATAGTGTAAAATTATATATGCAATTACAAATTGCATATTATGGGTCTATAGCCAAGTGGTAAGGCGTGGGACTGCAACTCCCTGATCGTTGGTTCAAATCCGACTAGGCCCTCCAAATTGCAGATAAGAGCTTTAAGCTCTTTTTCTTTTTCTATTTTTTTTGTATAATAGTACTAGGTGATAATATGGTACCATACGGAAATGATAGACCATTAGAATACTATGGAAAGCCCTTTGTAACTAATGTTAAACCAAGTAAGAACTTTATAAAAAGAGTAGAGAAAGATTTACCATTAGATTCTAATGATATTTCAATTGCTTTAAAACTTTATAATAATCTTAATGAAGTAGTAGAATACTCAGAAGAGACTATTGCATTCAATCAAGATTTAAGCATACCTTTTTTGAAAAGAATTTATAATAAAACAATAGATATGATAAATTTAACTGATAATATAGTAACCTGTAAATCTTGGTCAGAACTTTATGCTTATTTTTTAACTAAACATAATATTTCCTGTGTTATTAATGAAAATGTAGTGCATAGAAGTGTTTATTTTAAAACAGAGGGTTTATTATTTAATGCTGATGCCACTTCAAAAAATCAAGATGAAAGAGACAATTATTTAATGGACGATTTAACAAGAAGTAAGCTAGGCTTAAGACCTAATGGTTTAGGAGCATTTTTTCAAGATGAAAATGGGGCAAGAAAGATTAATATTTATGATTTAGGATTAAATCTAGCTGAATCAACACAAATTGATTATGTAGATTTTGAAGATAGAACTAATGCAATTATAGAAAATCTTGGTAACTGTAAAACTTTTAAAATCCATAATATTCCAGATATTCAAGATAGAGTAACTGATACTTTTTCATTAATTAATAATCTATTGTTAATGGAAGATTTAGATAATCTTTCTGCCATTAAATATATTAACACCTTATTAAAAGTATTATTTACTAAAGATGAAAATCGTCGTTTAACCTATATACCTGTAAAAGAAGTTGATAATAAAGGAAATTACAGTTATAGTGAAATAATAAATTATAATCCATCTTTAGAAAAAGATAATAAACGTGAGTTTGATAATCGTAATTTAGAAGGATATAATTTTATATGTAGATCTAGTGGTATAGAATATTTAACTCCAAGAAAAGCTCGTAAAATTATAGAAAAATCAAGAGATATTGATACTGATATACTTAGTAAATAAGGAGATATTTATGAATTATTTAAGAGAGATAGTAGAAGAAAAAGTAAAAAAATTAGAAATGGCTAATACTAAAGAGGAATTAGAAGATTTAAAGAAATATAAATTAATAGAAGAACTATTAAAAGATGATGCTTGTTTCTTTAAGATAAATAGTGATATTGCTTATAGTATTTTAGTAGAACTTGGTATAAATAATCCCGTAGACTATTATAAAAACTTAATAAGTTATAGCGAATATAAGAAGAATATAGAAAACTTCGATTTATAAAAATAAAACTTACAGAACATAAATTCTGTAAGTTAATTTTATAATGGAACGATTGATAAGAAGGTTTTAAACCTAAAATCTAAAAAATATCCCTCACTCGTTAAATAGATTATATGATAATTTTATTATTTAATAGACTTCTTGCGAAACTAAGTATCTAAGCAAAGATTATAAAAACTGCATATTATAAGAAACCTAGAATAAAATGTATTTATGCGACTTCTATACCTTTCAGACAAAATTCTAAAAATTTTTAGTTGACTATTTACGTGTTCAACTGTTATTCTAATACTAGAAATCAAAGTATTTAGTTCTTTATCTTCGTCGGTAAGCGGATTATTCTTTGATTTCTTTTTTGGTGTCATACTATTTTTAAAATAATCTAGTATTCCTTGATATCCACTATCTGCAAGAAACTTCAATGTATCTGGCAATTCTTTAGTAGTGTTTTTAAATATGTTAAAGTCATGAACACTTCCTTTATCAAAACATACAGATACAATTTTTCTATTTTTTTCATTCATGATTATTTGTATTTTAATAGTATGTTTTTTCTTTTTACCAGAATAATATTCTTTTTGTATATCATAAACTTTAGGTCTTTGGATAGTACACTCTGTTACATCTACTAACTGTTCACTATTTTCATCTAAATCTCGTATATCAATTACTCCTGATAGTGCTTCTTTTAATTTGTCTTCACTCCATTTTACCCAACGATGAGCATTAGATTCATCTAAACCAAACATCATTCCTAATTTGAAAAATGTAGGATAATCTCTATAATAAGTTAAAGTCATTAATAAAGTATCTTCAATATTTAAATTTGGTTTTCTTCCACCTAATTTATGCTTTTCTTCATAAGATGGTCTTAACACTTCAACTAAGATTTCAAATAGTTCTCTAGGTATTCCTACAGCCCTTTTAAATCTTCCATCTTTCATTTTTGCTAACTTTTTATACTTCATTCATTTACAACTCCTTATATTATAAGGATATCATATTTTTATTATATAGTAATTAGTTTCGCAAGAAGTCTAAT
>CALVJE010000084.1 GCA_944331725.1 uncultured Bacilli bacterium
TCGGCTAAACCTGCTATATCATTTGGATAAGTCTCTAAATAACATTTAGCGAAATAATGTCTAAAAGCATGAGGATGTACTGCATCTTTGCTTATTCTTGCCCTCCCTGCCATTTTCTTTAGTCTTCTCCAAATAGTGGAATTTGCATAAGGTTTACCAGTCTTAGGATTAAATATAATTGAGCCCTCTTTAATTTTTCTATCTCTACAATATTTTCTTATTCCTCTTAATAAATCTAACTTTACAGGTATCTCTCTCACTTTACCTTTCTTTTTTATTTTCATGGTCTTATCTAAATCTTCTATTTTAAAAAAAGCTAACTCTGAAATACGAATACCTGTTTCTGCTAATATTCTTAAAATAATGTAATTATCATATTCTTCATACTTTTTAGCTGTTCTTAATAACCTATGATAATCCGTTTTACTCAAAGAATATTCAACTGAAAACTTAGTTTGTTGTTTTATAATTTTTACACATAAATTTTCATTGCCAATAAATTTGAAAAATTTATTAAGGACAACTAAATAGTTGTTAGTTGTATTAGGCATATATTCATCAACAACATCTAGTTTATTTTTAAATTCAATTACTGTTTCTTTATTTAATTCTTTATCTTTAGAAAATTCTATAAAAGCTCTTATATTAGTTTTATATTTTGTTATAGTAGCTTCAGCTTTCTCATCTTCTTTTAAACTTATAATAAACTCTTCTAACTTAGTTTCTAAATCTATCATCCTAATCCTCCTAAAAAATATTAAGACCAAACTCAGTAAGTGCAAACTCGTCTTAAATGTGGTGATATACAAAGGCATAAAAGTTCAAAGATAAAACAGAAAGGAGTTTAAACAATTCTAATAATAAGTGCTACACTCTATACTTACTTTTTCATCTAAATTAGTTGTTATATTTATCTAAAATTGCTTTTTCAATAGTTTCTCTTAATTCTGAAATTATTGGATGCACATAATCGTGATAATTTTCGTTCTTATCTTTATGGCTTGGAAATGCTATAAATAATTTACCTTTACCTTCTATTAATCTAATATTATGAATTGCTAAGCTATCATCTAAAATAATAGTTGCATATGCCTTTATAGCTCCTTTTTCTTCTACTTTCTTTAAATTTACATTTGTTACTTTCATTATTTATTCTTCCTTTCTTCTCTTCTTAAATAATCTTTAACTTTCTTTTTGCTAGATAACACTTTATTTTTTTCATTAAGTTGAATTACTGATGTTTGTAGTTTACTTTTTTCTTCATTTATCTTTTCTACTTCCTGTTTTAATTTAATATTTTCGTCAATTGAATTTTTACAATTCTTAACTAATTTATCTTTAGTTTCAGTTAATAATTCCTTTTCATTTTCTAAACATTTTATTTTGTTTTTCAGTTTTTTGTTTTCTTTTTTTAAGCCCCCTATAGAACCATTGGCTTTTCTTAAATTATCTTTAAGTTGTTTCACTTTATTTAATAAATTTAACTTTTCATTAGAAATAATCTCAGATGCCTCTTGTAGTGTTTCTTTTACTCTTCTTTCGTTCAGCAACTCTTGTTGTTTTTTATCTAATCTTTTGCTTAAATCAAAAACTCTATGTTCATATGATGTTAATTCGTCCATAAGTTCATCATATCTTTTTCTACTCAATAACTTCATATAATTTCAACCTCCTTATTATTTAGTTTTAAAAGCAAATTAGTAGCTAGTTCTTCTAGTTGTTTATTCTTAAGTTTTTCCTTTCTTAGTTCTTCTTGTAATTTTAGATTTTCTAGAGTAGTATCATCATTTGAAAACACCATTTTAACTAACTCTATAGGTATTCTTATAAAATCTTTACTCACATAAACGTCATAAGTATTACCTGTTACTTCTTCTAACCTACTAACTCTTTTTTCTAATTCTTTTAAATTTTTTTCCACTTCTTATTCCTTTCTCCAATTATTTGGTTCATTATAAGTTTTATTAGTTCCTTTAATATCAAACCTTTGATTTTGCTGATTATATTCAAGAGTGAGAATGCCAGTTTGACCATTTCTATTTTTACCAATTATTACCTCTATTTCTTCAACTTTCATTTCAATACCTTTGTAATAATTTTCATTATGAAGCATTAAAACTGTTGTAGCAGACTGTTCTAATTCGCCAGTTTCTTTAAGATCACTAATCTTAGGTCTCTTATCTTTTGTATTTTCAGAATTTCTATTAATCTGAGCGACTAGAAAGATAGTACAGTCATAATCTAATGATATTTGTCTTAATTCTTTAACAATAGCTGTTGTTTTCTCATATAGAGATTTAGTCTTATCATTACTTCCAATTAATCCTACATAGTCAATAAATGCTAATGTATGCCCTTGTTTACTTTCTTCGATAATTCTCTTTCTAATGCTAGAAATAGTCTGACTTCTACTAATTACTTTAATGTTCTTATTAGCAATGGCTTTACTACCTTTAATCAACTGTTCTCTCTGATACTCAGTTGCAGGATTAACTTGATAACTAATTGGTATCTTTGTATTTATTCCAACTAATCTCTGATAAACTTGCTTATCACTCATTTCCATATTGAATAAAATACAATTATATATATCTGCTAAATCTTCCATTAAATTCAACATAAAACCTGTCTTACCAATACCTGGTCTAGCTGCAACTACAACTAGATCATGTTCTTGTATATTTGCATACTTAGATAGCTTTTCAAATCTAAAATTAATCCCTTTATTTTTAGAATTTATTATCTTAAACACTTCATCTCCAGTTAATTTATTAGTAGAAGTTTTAATACTTAAAGCTTCATACTTATGAACAGATGTTAATAGTTCTTCTTGAGATATTTGGTTATTTTTAAACTTATCAATAGCACCTAAAATCAAATCATTTACATATCTTTCAAATAGCAATTCTTGATAGTAGTCAAAACTATTGCCAAGTGAATTAGTCATAATATTAACCATTTTACTAATTATTACTTCTTGTTTAAATCGTTGATTAAATAAATGCTTATACTTCTCTCCTAAAGCAATTAAATCTATGTTTCTGATATCTTGATACTGTTGCTTTAAAAGCTTAACTATAAATATATTTTCTTGGTTTTTAAAACACTCATCTGGAATAACTAATTTAGCAATATTTTCAGGATGTAATATTAAGCAACCTATTACTTCATCTTCTAAATCTAGCATTATTCTAGCCTCCGATAATGATAGCCTTCATTATCTTCACTTTGTTGTTCTTTACGTTTCTTCAAGTGCTTTTTAATAGAATTAACATCTTTTAAATTAGCTTTATCCCACTCATAAAGAATCTTATCAGTATATTTAACATTATAAACTTGATTAAGAACTGTTTCTTTAATAGCCAGTTTTATGATTTCAGGATCATATTCCCACGAATTAATAAACTCTACTTCTGATGAAGATAATGTTCTTCCAAATTCTTTTTCTGCAAATTCTAATACATTAACATTAACATTAGCATTAACATTTACATTATCATTTACATTTACATTAGGTTTTTTATTTTTTAACCTATGGTTTTTATTCTCAAAACCACTGGTTTTTTTATAGTTTTCTTCTTCTGAAACCTTAGGTTTTTCATAATTATTAGGTAGGTTTTCATCATCTTTTTTTGATGGTCTTCCACCCTTTTTACCATCTTTTTTTCTCTTAGTATTAGCATCTAATTGAGGCTTAACTAGCTTGAACATTCTTGTTAATTCTTTAGATAATTCATTAGGTGGTTTACCATCTAATGAATAGTTAATAATCGCCTCATAGAAAGCTAATCTATCTTTATCATCCATATCTTCAACCGAATCCCTGAAACTGTCATAAAAAACAAAACTATTTTGTACCATAAGTCCTCCCTGCTCGATTAATTTGCATTTATCTTACTTATCTTTTTTAAATAAGAAATATTTATACGATAGTAATCAACTACCCTTTCCATTGGAACTAAGTTACTAGGTAGTTCAAAACCTTCTTCTTTTATTTGCTTCCTCAGTTCATTAAAATCATTCCTTGCATATTCCATACATTTACCACTAATCTTTTGCATATCACTTCTTGTAGCCCATTGTTTATTTATTACTTCTAAAAGTTCAGAGGCATTAAGTTGTTTAAATTTAGACATACTACTTACCACCTCTTAGCATATAGTTTCTAA
>CALVJE010000085.1 GCA_944331725.1 uncultured Bacilli bacterium
AGTGTACTGTATAGAAGATATGTTTGTCAATACATTTTTTCGATTTTCAAGTATAACTTTCCTATTATATGAAAAAACTAGAAACATTTCTAGCTTTCTAACTTTTCTAACTTTTATTTTTTACTTTTACTTTATATCTTTCAATTAAATCAGGATCATTTTGATTCTCTGGTAAATTATCTAAAGAGAAAAATTTCATATTTTTAGATTCATTATCCCATTTTAAATTACCACTATATTTCTTAACTAAAAATAAAACTGTATTATTAATAACAACATCACCATTAGGATAACTATTTCTTCTACTTTTACCTGATACTACATCAATTATTTCTAAATCTTCTTTTAATACATCTAAATTAGTTTCTTCCTTAATTTCTCTAATAATAGTATCTTCAAAAGTCTCTTCTAATTCCTGACATCCACCAGGTAAGCCCCATTTATCTCTATCCGCTCTACTTTGTAATAATATTTCTCCTTTTTCATTAACAATAACAGCAGCAGCACCATCTTGTAAAAGAACAAACTTATGTCTAATCTCATCAGGCATACAAAGTCTAGTATATACTGGATATCCTATTTCTTTAGATAATTTTATTATTTCATCAGCATTACTATTTTCCATTTTACTAACAAGTTCTTTATGACTAATCACAACTATCACTCCTACTGATATAATAACATAAAACTAAAATTAATCAAGAACTAATCGCTTCATTTAACATATTAAAAAAAGCATTCATACCCTTATTAAAAGCATTTTCTATTAAATAAGATAAATCAAGCCCTAGTTTAGAAATATTATTTTCATAATTAACTTTATCTTTATTAACATAATCTTTAATAGTTACATCCTTACCTGCTGCAATATCTTCTTCGTATTCTTTTATTTGTTCAGGAGTTAACATATTTTCTCTATTTTTAGCATATTCATTATACCCTGATGCTTGCATAAAGTATAAGACAAAGAAAAGAAACACTAATATTAAAATAATAAGTCTTGCTAAATTAGTTTTGGTCACTATTTATCACCTCACTTAAGACTTCACTTAAAACTAAAAGTGTCTCATACACTTCATCTATAGTATTTTCAGGTCCCCCTATTTCAATTAAAATTGTTCTATTAGAAAAATCTTGATTATAAACTCCATTAACTCCCGCCCCTTCTTTTTCATATATACCTTTAGAAAGACCTGGTATCTTAGTATTTATTAAGTCACTTATTTTCGTACTAAAATCTAAATTTCCTTGATAATTAGGATTTTCTAATCCTACTAAAAACATTACTTTAGCATAACTCTTATCATTATAAGTTAGAGTTGTCTTATCGTGAGATAAAGAATCTCTATGTAGATCTATAAAATATATTAAACTAGGATAGTTCTCTTTCGCTTGTTCCATTAATACTCTACTAGCATCATAACTCCCAGCATAATTAAGTCCTAAACTACTTCTAATACTACTAATAGTAGTCTCTTCAACCAAAACATTAAAGCCTTTATTTTCAAGTTCTTCTTTCAAAACATAATTATTAAGTTTTACTGTAGGCATAACACTATATTCTGCAAAAGATGTTGGTTTATATTCTTCTGTATCGTGAGAATTATATAAATAAATAGTAGGATTATTATTAACTACTTCATTATTTACAGTCTTAACTTCTTTTACTTCTATTCCTTTAGTTAAACCTCTATAATTACTATCTAAAATAGATAAAGGCTTAGATATATCTAAATTAATTAATTTAGTCATAAGTTTATGAAAATAACTATAATTAGATTTACTATTAACTATAAATGGATTATTATTTTCAATTAGAAATTTTACTACATCACTGTTTTGATATGGAAGATTAAATTTAGATAAAGTTTTTATAGTAATTAAGAAAGAAGAAAAAATGACAAGGAAAAAGAAGAAAACTTTATATTTTCTTTTTTTAGATTTTCTATTTTTAGATACAAATTTCTTCTTCATAAAAATTCTCCTTTATTACATAGTAATAAAAGAAGTATTAGAATAGTGTCGAATTAATTTATTTCTAAACTTTTATTTAAAGCTTTACTTAATAAACTACCAAGTCTTTCAATAACAAAGTCTACTTCTTTAGGAGTTACTAAAAGATTATAACCTAAAGGTGTTAATACTTCTGTAATAAGTGATTTAATTTCATCTTCTTCTAGATTCCCTATTAACCCCATTACTTCTTCTTTCTCTTCTTTATTTAAAGTATTTTTATGATCTTTATAATTTCTACTAGTAGGCGGAACAAGTTTTAATTTGCTATTATTAATATTTTCTTTTTCATAAGAAAAGTGTCTAAAGATATAATTAATAGTATTACTTACTATAGTAGTAGCATCTACAACTGTTGGTATACCAATAGCGATAACAGGAATACCTAAAGTTTCTTTACTTATTTCATATCTATTATTTAAAAGACCACTACCAGGATGTATACCAGTATCAGTTAATTGAATTGTTTTATTAATACGCTCTAAACTTGAGGCAGCAAGGGCATCTATTACAATTAAAAAATCTGGTTTAGTTTTTTCTATTACCCCTTCTATTATTTCTTTAGTCTCTATTCCAGTTGTCCCCATAACACCAGGAACTATTGATGATATTACTCTATATTTAGAATCTAGTGGTAATCCTAACTCAACTATTTGTCTTGTTATTTTAATAGAATCTATTGTTAAAGGTCCTAAAGCATCAGGAGTCGCTTTCCTATTACCAAGTCCTACTATTAAAACACTTGCATTATCTTTAATATTAATACTAGTAAATAAGTCTTTTAAGGTTTTAATAGTAGCATTTAATAAATTATTAAAATTAACTTCATCTGTTACATCTTCAAAATAAATAGTCTTATAAATACCTTCTTTTTTAGATATAGTATTAGCCATATCACTATCAACATTAATAGTCTCTATTTTAATATCTTTATATAATTCTTCGAATCTTTTATATTCTCCAAAATTATTAAGATGCTCTACTATTAAGTCAGTTCTTATTCTATATTTACTTAAATCTATTGAACTCATTATAATCACAGTTTCTCCTTTCCTTTATATTATTAACAAAATATTACAAAAATATTTGCAAAATAGTATATTATTTGGTAAAATTAGATTGTTTACAAAAAGTGAGGTGAAATTATGCCAAATATTAGAAGTGCTAAAAAAAGAGTACGTAGTAATGCTAGAAAAAGAGATGTTAATACTTTAGTTAACTCTAGTATGAGAACTGCTGTTAAAAATTGTGAAAAAGCAGTAGTAGCAGGAAATAAAGAAGAAGCATCAAACAAATTAAACATTGCATTACAAAGAGTAGATAAAGCTTGTACTAGTGGACTAGTTCATAAAAATAAAGCTGCTAGATTAAAATCAAGACTTACTAAAGCAGTAAATGCTATGGAATAAGAAAAAGAAATGTGGATAGTGTACACGCACATTTCTTTTTTTATTTTCTATCTAATGTTATTTCTTTAAAAGCATTATTTTTAATATCATTTAAAATAATATTAGATGTTCTTTCATAATCAGTAATATTACCTTTAGTAATACATCCTCTTTTCTTTGCAATTTCTTCCATTATCTCTATATTAGTCATATTATCTACTTTTATATTATAACGACTTTCTAGTTTTTCTTTATATAGTTTAGTTAGAATATCTATTGCAAAAAGAGCTAAATCTTCTTTATTAAGTATTTCTTCTTTAATAGATGAAAATATTGCCAAAATTCTCGCCTCATATTGATCTTCTAATTTAGGCCATAAAATACCAGGTGAATCTAATAAATCTATATCTTTATTAATTCTAATCCAAGAAAGACTTTTAGTAAAACCTGGCTTATTCCCTACACCTGCTGCTTTCTTCCCTACTAATCTATTAATTAAAGTACTCTTACCTACATTAGGTATTCCTATAATTAAGGCTCTTAAGTTACGAGGTTTTAGACCTTTAGATTTTCTTTTTTCATTTAATTCTTTGCTAACACTTTCACTTAACTCTAAAACTTTCTTAACATTCTTATTATTAGCAAGATCAACTGGTACTACAATATAGCCAAGACTCTCATAATAACTAATAAATTTATCAGTTTCTTTTTTATCACATAAATCATATTTAGTCATTATTA
>CALVJE010000086.1 GCA_944331725.1 uncultured Bacilli bacterium
ATACTAGGTTCATCTAGTACATATAAAACACCAGTTAAACGAGAACCAATCTGAGTAGCAAGTCTAATACGTTGTGCCTCTCCACCACTTAATGTACCAGCACTTCTTGCAAGTGTTAAATATTCAAGACCAACATTCTTTAAAAAAGATAAACGAGACTTAATTTCTTTTAAGATAAGGTCTGCAATCTGCATCTTCTCTTCACTAAGTTTTAATTTATCAAAGAAAGTAATAAGCTCTTTAATACTCATTAGGGTAACTTCATAAATATTTTTATTCCCCACTTTAACAGATAAAACTTCATCTGCAAGTCTAGCCCCATTACATACTTCACAAGTAGTCTCTATCATAAATTTCTCTAACCATTCTCTAATCCAACTACTAGATGTTTCCATATAACGTCTCTCAAGATTATTAATTATTCCTTCATAATAATCAGTCTGGTTAGTAACATTACCACTTTTTGAAGTAAAATGAAAATTGATTAATTCATCACTTCCATATAAAATTAAGTCTTTCTCTCTTTCAGTTAGTTTCTTAAAAGGTTTAGTAAGACTTATTTTATAATGCTTACACAAACATTCTAATTTCTTAAAATAGATATTATCAGTATCATCCCCAAGAGTAACAATCGCTCCATCTTTCAAAGATTTATTCCTATCAGGAATAACTAAATCAGGATCTATTTTTAATTTAATACCAAGCCCTTTACACTCAGGACAAGCTCCATAAGGTGCATTAAAACTAAATAGACGAGGTTCAAGCTCAGGTAAAGAAAAATCACAATAAGGACAAGCAAAATCTTCTGAGTAAACAACTTCTCCACTTCCAAAAAAATCAACAACTACTTTACCCTTACTAAGTTTAGTAGCAACTTCTAAAGATTCAAATAGTCTACTTCTAATACCATCTTTTAATACAATTCTATCTACAATTACTTCAATATTAGACTTTTTATTCTTCTCTAAAGTAATCTCTTCTGTTAAATCGTGCATCTCACCATTTACTCTAACTCTAACAAAACCTTGTTTTCTTAAGTCATCAAGTAAATCTTTATGAGTACCTTTCTCTCCGTGAACAACAGGAGCCATAATAACAAGTCTTGTTCCTTCTTCCCGTTCTAATATTTTATTAGTCATCTCTTCAATACTTTGACTAGTTATAGGAATATTATGATTAGGACAATATGGAACCCCAACTCTTGCAAATAAAAGACGTAAATAATCATATATTTCTGTAACAGTACCAACAGTACTACGAGGATTCTTACTAGTAGTCTTTTGATCAATACTAATCGCAGGACTAAGTCCTTCTATAGAGTCTACATCAGGCTTTTCAGTCCCACCTAAAAACTGTCTAGCATAAGCAGATAAACTCTCTACATATCTTCTTTGTCCTTCAGCATATATCGTATCAAAAGCAAGAGAAGATTTACCACTACCACTAACACCAGTCATTACAATTAATTTATTCTTAGGTAATTTTATCGAAACATTCTTTAAATTATTTTCTCTAGCACCTTTAACTATTATTTTATCCACAATTACCACTTCCTTAAAACGTTATATATTATAATACAAAACAATACTTTTTTCTACTACCAAAATATACCATAAGTATAGTAATTAGTCAAACAAATTTTCTATAAAAAGAAAATAATAAAAGTATAGACCTTTTTCTAATCTATACTATTATCTTTGTCCTAACAAGAATGCTATTATAGGTATTAATAAACTACTTGCAATTACAACAAATGCTAAAGCATAATTAGTAGCAAAAGCAGCTATATCATTATCTTTCTTCTTAGGAAGTGGCATTGGAACAATCTTATTATCTTCATCATCTCCATAATGACCTGTTCTCTTAACTTTACTTATACCTCTACCACCCTCTTCTTCAAGAACCTTATTAAGTTTAGTAATCTCCTGTTTATTTTTTATTTCTATATAATCACACAAATAAGTATGTCCCTGATTGACCAATATCATCTGATAATAATTAACTAAATTTTCAGGAATAAAAATCTTAAACTGCGAAAAGTTCTGTTTTAAAAAATCAGGTCTTAAATACTCTAAAGTCTCAGATAAAAGACCAACTTCTAAGAAAGCTAAATTATATATATTATTATTTATTTTATTAGTAATATCATCATCCATTACATCAATACTTTTAAAGTTAACAAAATCTTCATTATTATTAGTAACACCAACTACTATATTTTTAGGATTAAAATTAATAACGTAATATCCTTTACCGTGAATATATTTCATCGTAAAATCCATAACATAGAAAAGTCTAGCATATTCATCATTACTATGATAAGACTTAGTATACTCATCTAAAGTCTCCTCAAAAGGAAATCTAATTATCTCTCCCATAGGAAATCACCGTCTTTTCTATTCTTTATACTATAATTTTATAGCATTTTAAGAGTAATTACAAGTCCGTTTATATTTTAGTATCATCTCCTTAGCTCTAGTTGTCTTAACAGAATCTAACCAATAATCCTCAGGTCCTCCTCCCATCACAAAAGAAACTCTATCATTGTTTTTCAACTCATAATCAAGCGGCACTTCTATCCCATTAACAATTGCTCTACCAAGATTATACCCTGTATTATCCCCTTCTAAAAATGCTAAATCTATAGGAGTAGAACCTAAAGGTAACTCAATGGTTTTATTATCTTTAGTCCTAACATAAACATTATCTTTAGCAAATAACTCTTTTTTAACTTTTTCTACATATAAATCATTTCTACCAAAGTACTCACTAAGAAAGTTAAGATCTTTACAAAATTGTAAACTATCTCTTATCTCATCTTGTACTTCACTAAATGGTTTATTCTTAGAATAAATATAATAAGGAAGTCCATAAGTATCTATCATATCCATATAATTAGTCCTAACTTGTGCTTGCACTAAACAATTATTAACAGAAAAAACAGTATGTAAAGACTGATATAAATTAGTTTTAGGTACTGCAATAAAATCTTTAATTATCGAGTTAGTAGGAACATATTCTTTATTTATAACAGCTACCGCTTTATAACAATCTAAATAATCATCAGTTATTATTTTAACAGCAAATAAATCGTGTACTGCATCAAGAGTTACCATATTTACATTATGACTATTAAACTTTCTATTAAGTTTATTTAACTTTTTATAAGTACTATAAACTTCTTTTATTCTTAGCTTAACAACACCCTTAATATTATTATCTCTTAAAGTCTTTTCTATATTAGAAACAACTCTATCTAATGTATCTCTATTTATATCCAAATACTCATTAATTTTTCTTGAAGTATCTTCATAATCTAAAGGATTCAACACTTTAAAAGATAAATCTTCTAATCTTTTCTTAATTTCATACATACCCGTACGATATGCTAAAGGAACATACAAATCTATTGTCTCAAGTGCATTCTCCTTTTGTTTAAATTCACTCTTAAAACCAATTGTCATCATATTATGAAGTCTATCTGCACACTTAATATGAATATCTCTAATATCATCATTAATCGCTCTTAATATCTTAGCAGTATTCGCTTCTACTTTTTCACTCTTACTAGAAAAGTTAAGTCCTTTTAGTTTACTAACACCATCAACAAGTCCTGCTATACTACTTCCAAAGATAGACTCTATCTCACCTAAAGTAATATCAGTATCTTCAACAGTATCATGTAAAAGTCCTGCCACTATTGTCTCTGTATCGTTATAAGTACAAGCAAGAATATAAGCAACATATAAAGGATGAGTTATATAAGGTTCCCCACTCTGTCTAAACTGTCCTTCGTGTAACTTAGAAGCTAACAAGTAAGCTTTTCTAATAACTTCTTCCCCTCCTATATTATTCTCTTTTACTTTAGCAATTAAATCATTAATAGTAATCATAAAACACCTCCAAAATACAAAAAACAGCTTAATAAAAAAGCCGTTTATAAAATTATTAAAAAAATGAAAAACTTACTCATAATACCAACAACCTTACCACTTTTATTTCCAAAAATAATATCAATTAATAAAAGAATTGTCAATAGTTCTAAGAAATTTTGTTAATCCTTTTTTAAAAAGATACCTTATCATTAATAAAAAAGATTCCGATATATATTGTATAATATCTCTT
>CALVJE010000087.1 GCA_944331725.1 uncultured Bacilli bacterium
AAAACTCCTTCAATATTAGAAATAATACTTTCATTTCTATATTAACATAAATTATCCACTATTTCCACATAGTGTGGAAAACAAATTTAAACTTGTGAATTTAAAAATTGTGGAAAATGTGGAAAACTCTATTTTTTGGTGATATTTAAATGTTTTAATTGTGGAGAAATTTGTCGAAAAATTGTGGAAAATTAAAAATTGCAATTTTTCTATTCCTTTTTCCACAAATTTAGAGTATTATAATTGTAAATTTAGTAATTCAGGTGGGAGGTGATAGGGTGAATGTCGAAATTATATGGCAAAATGTTTTAAAAGAAATAAAAGACGAACTATCATCTTTAGCTTACGATACTTGGTTTAGTGATGTTAGCTTGAATAAGATAGATGATGGGGTAGCGATTATTGTTGTTCCTATGTCTATTCATAAAAAACATTTGTCAGATAATTACTTTGATTTAATTAAAAGCGCTTTAAATAAGGTTACTGGTACTAACTTTGATTTGGAATTTCTTCTTAAAGATGAAGTAACTGAACTACAAGAGAAAGAAGATGTTAAAGTAGATATCGTTGAAGAGGGTGTACCTAAGGCTTTTAAGAATAAATTTAATTTAAATCCTAAATATAATTTTGAAAATTTTATTGTTGGTAATAGTAATAAGTTTGCACAGGCGGCGGCTTTATCTGTTGCGGAAAATCCTGGTAAAATGTATAATCCACTTTTTATATATGGAAATAGTGGGTTAGGGAAGACTCATTTGATGCACGCGATAGGAAACTATATTGTGGAAAATTCTAATAGAAGAGTTCTTTATGTTACTAGTGATCAATTTAGAGATGATTTTGTTGGTATTAATAAAAAAGATGATAGTGGTACTAACTTCAGTTATATTGATTTCTTTAAAAATAAATATAGAAATATAGATGTCTTGATTATTGATGATATTCAGTTTTTAGGAGGAGCGACACAGACTCAACAAGAGTTTTTCCACACATTCACTAATCTTTATAATGATTCTAAACAGATTATTATTTCATCTGATAGATCTCCTAATGATTTAAAACTTTTAGAGGAGAGACTTAGAACTAGATTTTGTTGGGGACTTACTGTTAACATTTATCCACCTGATTTCGAACTTAGGAAAGAGATTCTTCGTAAAAAGATAATTGCAGGTAATTTTGAAACAGAGATTCCTCTTGATGTCATTGAATATATCGCTTCTAATATGGGTAGTGACGTAAGACAGCTTGAAGGTTCTATCACGAGACTTGTGGCATACTCAACTATAATGGGTGGTGCGAAAATAGATATAAACCTTGCGATTGAAGCGTTAAAAGACTTTATTAGTAAAGGTCTTAGTGAGAAAAATGATATTACTAGAATACAGAAGATAGTCGCTGAATACTTTCAAATATCAGTTGAAGATATTAGAAGTAAGAAAAGAAGTAGTAATATATCTTTTCCTAGACAGATTGCTATGTATTTATGTAGAAAACTTACGAATGAATCATTTCCTAAGATAGGAACAGAATTTGGGGGAAAGGATCATTCAACAGTTATGCATTCAGTTGAAAAAATAGAGCAGGAAATTAAAAATAATAGTGACTTAGCTAGTATTATTAAAAAGCTAGAGAATGACTTAAAACCATAGGTTGGGGATAAAATAAAGTTATAAACTTTTTTTCCACAAGTTAAATTTTAAATTTTTATGGTATAATATAAAGGAATTCTTAGTTTTCCACAATTTCCACTCTATAATTATAAATATATATTAGAAAGAAGGAATAAATATATGAAATTTACAATAAAAAAAGAAGTATTAATGGAAGCTTTAAATAAGGTAAGTAAAGCTATATCAAGTAGAAATGTTATTCCAGTACTTGCTGGTATTAAATTTGATTTAACTAATAAAAGATTAGTTTTAACAGCTAGTGATAATGATATTACTATTCAAACATTTATAAATTGTGATGATGAAGAGATTATTAAAGTAAAAGAAGAGGGAAGTATTATTATTCAGGGTAAATATATTTTAGATATTGTTAAAAAATTACCTGATAAATATATTAATATTGAAGTTGTGGATGAATTAAAAATATTAATTTATACTGCTAATAGTGAATTTAATTTAAATGGTATTAGTGAAAGTGAATATCCTAATATAGATTTAGGGGAGAGTAAGAATCATATTGAGTTAAATGCTGATATTTTAAAAGAGATTGTTAATCAAACATCATTTGCAACTTCTATTGATGAGAATAAGGCTATATTAAATGGTATTAACTTTAATATTAATGTTGATATCTTAGAATGTAATGCTACTGATTCATATAGATTAGCAAGAAAAATTATTAAGTTAGAAAAACCTAGTAAAGAAAATCAAAATATTGTTATACCTAGTCGTAATTTAGTTGAATTTACAAGAATTATAGAAGATAATAAAGATACTGTAGAAGTTCATATCTTTAATAATAAAATTTTATTTAAATATCAAAATCTTTTATTTCAATCTAGATTAATAAATGGTACTTATCCTAATACCTCTAATCTTTTACCTAAAGATCATTTGGTTAAATTACATTTTAATATTAATGATTTTTATGATGTTGTTGATAGAGTTAGTATATTAACTAGTGATAAAGATAAAAATGTTGTTACATTAGAAACAGAGGGTAATGATTTAATTATGAAATCATCTTCTGCAGAAATTGGTAGAGTAGAAGAGAAGATGGTTATTAGTAAAGATCAAGATATTGATGTTAAAGTTTCATTTAGTTCTAAATATATGATGGATGCTTTGAAATCTTTTACTACTGATACTGTAGAACTTTATTTTGTTGGTGAAATTAAACCTATTTTATTAAAAAGTGATGAAGATGAGAGCTTAACACAGTTAGTTTTACCTATTAGAACTTATTAAATTTGATAAATTTAGGGAAAAAAGTGAAAAAAAATCACTTTTTTTTCTTTTTTTGACAAAAAAATACTTTTTTCGACAATATAATATAGTAGACTGATAGCAAAGCAAGAAATTGCTTTTGAAGGGGGAAAATTATGAAAGATTATGAAATTAATGATGAAACGCTTGCAATTATACCTGATGATATTTGGAATTCTATTGTAGTAGAGGATAACTGTGATTATGAGGTTTCTGGTAAACCATTAGAAATTGTTGATTATAGTTGTAAATATTTTGGAAGTTCTTATCCTGGAAGGAAAGAAGGTTCTAAAGATGTTTTGAATAGTAGTTATAAGTTACCTATTGTAGTAGAAGATACTAGGAATTTAGTATTTTTTCCTACTACTAGTCCAACTGATGATGATTGTAGTTGGATATCTTTAAAAAATATTAAAGAATATCGTAGAATTGATGATTTAAATACTGAAGTAGAATTTAAAAATGGTAAGATAATTACTGTTGGAATTTCTTATAATTCATTTAATAATCAAGTTTTAAGAGCAAGTAGATTAGAATCAATTTTAAGAAATCGAAGAGAAAAAGCAGAAAAAGCAAATTAACTGCTTTTTTTCTATCTATTTAGGGCTAAATATGGTATAATATTCTTGCGTGTATAGGAGTACTAAAATAGGGTGTAGGTGATTATATGGTCGTTTTTTTGATTAATTATGATAATTAGGTCCTTAAAAGTTACGAATTTTCGTAATTATGATAAATTTAATCTTACTTTAGGTAGTAAAATGAATATTTTTATTGGAAATAATGCTAGTGGTAAGACAAATATTTTAGAAGCTATCGCTATATTAGGATTAACAAAATCATTTAGAAATGGATTAGACTGTGATGTTATTAAGTTTAATAAAAAGAAAGCTTTAATTGAAGGTAGAGTCTTAAATAATAAACAGATTAAAGACTTAAAGATAGAGTTTTTAGAACGAGAAAAAAATATCTTTGTAAACGATAAAAAAGTTAAAAGATATGCAGACTACATTTCAAATTTAAATATTGTTGTTTTTACACCTAATGATTTGGATATTATAAAGGGATCACCTAGTATTAGGAGAAATTTACTTAATATGACTTTGTCACAAATTTCTTATTCTTATTTAGTTACTTATAATGAATATAATAAAATCTTAAAGACACG
>CALVJE010000088.1 GCA_944331725.1 uncultured Bacilli bacterium
ATGAAAATTTGGTACAATCAATTTATACCAAATTTTTCTTCATAAAATTTAGTATAAATTGCTAAACATTATATCATATTTATTAAAGAAAGAGTATTAATTTAATCAACTAATACCCTTTTTCTATAAGCTTTCTTAGTAACGACATCATAATCTTTCTCTATTTCTTCTAAAGTACTATATTTATCCCCATAATTATCAGCTACTAATTTTATAAAAAGATCTTTCTCATAATACTCATTAAATAAATATTCTCCATTTACTTTTAAAGAATAAACTGTAATAACATCTACATTATCTCCATTTCTCTTATCAAAAGACCAATCATTAACTTTATAGATATCATATTCTTTATCAGTAATATCTTGCTTATAAATTAAATAGTCTCCACACTGTAAAGTAACTAATTTTTTATCATCAACAAATTCTACTTTAGACTGATAAGAATCACAAAACTCATCACCAGAAAAATTATTTTTAATATTTGTAACTAAATTATCATTAATAAGTTCATATAAATAAACAACACCATTACTATTCCTAGCTTCATAATTAATAGCATTAATACCTATTGTTTTTGCATTATATCTAAATACCTGAAACTTTTCTTTTTTACCATTATTAACAGCAATCACTAATACTATAGCAGAAAGTATTAAACATACAACCGCTACAGTTAAAAATTCATAACTACTCTTTCCACTAGAATTCATAATCTCTTAAGTTTCCCTTCAATACTATCATCAACAAGTTTCAAAGTATCAATACAAACCTTTAATGAACTATCATAATTTCCTTTAAAGAACAAATTACTAGCTCTTTCAAGTCCTTCATCTATATCATTATGTAAGAATCTATATCTATTACCATAAACAATAGCCATCTCACTTAACTTAGCATTCTTAAGCATATTTAAAGTTGTATTATAAAGTTTTAATACTAAATCACGAGCAGTATCTACCCTTGTATTAAGTGTCTTAATAACAATAGGTTTACGAGATAATTCTTTAATTACTTCTTCTATCGCTTCATTCGCTTCATTAAGTTCCACAAAATAATTATCACTAATTATAGGTAATTTAAACTCTCTCATCTTCTCTTTACATTCTTTTAATAATTTATCTATTTCACCTAACTGTTCTCTAGCTCTTTGTTCATCTTCATACATATTACCTAAAGATTTAAGTGCAACATCTAAAGTTGATTCTGTTTGTTTAAGTCTAATAGTAAGTTCATCTATCTCTTTAGTAATTAAAGAAAATGGTGTAATCTTATTCTTAACTCTTCCCAAAAGATTTTTATAATCATCTTTTATAGAAGTTAAATCTTTATTTACTTCATAAATTATATTAACATCCTCTTCATTAAGATCATACATATTCTTAATATCATCTAACTGTTCATAAATATCAGTTACTACTTTATCAGTTTTCTTTAATTTTTTATTAAAATCTCTAATACCTTCATCATATACTTTTCTTGAAAGTCTCTCTTTCTCAAAGTCAACAAAAATACTATCTAAATAATCAAGAATAGTTTTAAGTTCAAACATACAATCTTCTAGATTTAGAACTTTAATTCTATCTAAGATAATTCCTACATTCTTACGAGACTCTTCTAAATTATAATCAAGATTAAGATATTCAATAGGATAACCTTTCTCTACCAAATCTTTACCAGTTTCTTCAATCTCTTTAATACGTTTAGGAATAAGTTGTTTACACATAAGCATTAAATCAGGAACTTCATTAACTACAATATCCATATGTTCTATCATTGTATCCAAAGCTTTAACAATATGTACAACTTCACTATACATATTATCATCCATAGCCTTTTCAAACTCTAAAAATCTTTTCTCTATATTTTCAAGTTGTAATTCTATCGCTTCAGCCATCTCTTCATAAAGATTTTTATGTTCATTATACTCTTTATTTAAAGCTCTATACTTAGTTTTAAGTTTACTAATAATACTACGATACTTCTCTTCACTTAAAGTTATCTCTTTAATCTGATCTAACAAATCATCCGCTTGTTCTCTAGCTTTATAAACTTCTATTTCAAGTTTAGCAATTCTAAACTTAGCAGTCTTATATTCTCTTTTATCTAAAAGCGTATCTAACTCTATTAACATATCATCAATCTTAGGAAGTTCTTCATTTTTTATAATATCAAATCTCTCTTCCCACTTTTGATACTTCTCTTCCATTTTTTCATTTTTAATAATAGGTTCTAATTTAGAAAGTTCTAAAAGTACAGGAGTACTACCAATCAAATTTTTCTCACGCTCTAATTCATCATATATATCTTGATAATATTTCTTATGTTTCTTCTTAAAAATAGTAATAATAAGGATAATTACAATCGCTAAGACTATAACAGCACTAATAACAAATAAAAGAGCTCCTCTCATTACTATCACCACCTACTATAACATCATATCATAAACTAAAGTTTTATGCTACTAAAAACTTGACAAAAAGAAAATTCCATAATATGATAATAGAGCAATTTACTTGAACAGCAATGCTTTACTTTATTCAATGTGTTTTTTAAACTGAGTAGCTTTTGTGCTGTAAAGCGAAAAAATTACTCCCTGAATAAATGGTGAAAGTAATAATCAAGAAAATGCAAATATAAAGAAAGGAGAAAATTATGGCAAGATATACAGGACCTAGTTACAAAAGATCAAGACGTGTTGGTTTTTCTTTAAGTGAAACTGGAAAAGAAATTGCTAAAAGACCTTATGGACCAGGACAACACGGAAATGCAAGACACGGTAAACCAAGTGATTATGGTAACCAATTAAAAGAAAAACAAAAATTACGTTTTATGTATGAAGTTAACGAAAAGCAATTTAGAAAGACTTTTGATGAAGCTGCTAAAATGCCAGGAGTACACGGTACTAATTTCTTAATTTTATTAGAGTCTCGTTTAGATAACTTAGTATATCGTATGGGATTTGCAACTACTCGTCGTGGAGCAAGACAACTTGTAAATCACGGACACATTACTGTAAATGGTAAAAAAGTAGATATTCCATCATATAGAGTTAAACCAGGAAGTGTTATTGCATTAAAAGAAAACTCTAAAGATCATAAAGCTGCTAATGAAGCTTTAGAAAAAGTTAACAAACGTGTAGAATATGTAACTTTTGATGAAAACAAAAAAGAAGGTACTTATGTAAGATATCCTGAAAGAGGCGAACTTAATATGGATATCAATGAGTCACTAATCGTTGAATTCTATAACAAATAGAAAGTAAAAATGTAAAAGAATCAAGGCTAAGTCCTTGATTTTTTTATATAATTTAACAACACTAAACACATTAATTATTTGCCATTTTTTATACTACATAATATATAACAGAGGAGGTGAATATGAAATTCTATAGCAATAACAAAAATACAGACTGTAAAGATAACTGTCTTTGTGAAGTTATAAAATGTCTAACTAAAGACTGCACTGGTCCTACTGGTAATTGTAGTTGTTCTTGTGTCTCTAGAGGAGAACTAGTAGTAAATGGTGGTATGGAAACTGTTATTGATGATAAACCAACTGGATGGTTATTCTCTAATCCAGACAATATAACATCAAAAAACAGTCAAGGAAGAGTACATTCAGGAAATTAGTCTGTCAATATAGAAGATGATTCAACACTATCGCAAGTAATAAACAATATAGAAGCAGGATGCTTTTATGAACTAAGTTTCTTTGCAAGAGGAGAAGGAGCACAAGTATCACTAAATGCTAATGTAATATTTATAACCAATTCTGGAGATGTTCTTGGTGGTAACATTATGGTAAGAAATCAAGATATCACTAATAGTAATCGTGATTTTGCATATTATAGACTAATTACTACCCAAGCCCCAGTTGGAACTACTGCAATTAAAATAGAATTCATCGTTGAAGCAAATGGTAACCAATCACTAGATCTAGACGATGTATCACTAACAAGTTTAGAACAAATAAAACAAACAAGTTTGTTTTTACCTTGTCGTTACCTTCAAGGATTCCTACTTCATAGATAGAGTAACCCCTATTCTCCATAGGCTTAAATTCCGATAGTCGCTACCGTACTTGG
>CALVJE010000089.1 GCA_944331725.1 uncultured Bacilli bacterium
AATATTACAAAAAGTAATTGCTTTTTATTTCCTTTTTTGTTATGATTTATTTATATAAGATAAGGGAGATGGAAGTTAATTATGATATTAGCAAATTTTAATTTAAGTTTTTTTACATCTATTCCAGGTATGTTAATTACTGGTGGTGTTTTGTTACTTTTGATTGCTTTAATTATATTTATTGCAACAGGAAATAAAAAAGGTAGTAAGAAAAATAAGGAAGATAAAAATAATGAGGCAGTTGCAACTGAGGCCACTGATGCAGTACAGATGAGTGATGCTGTTAGTACAGTAGATGTTCCTGCTACTCCAGTTGATACTCCTGTTGATGTTAATAGTGTTTCTAGTACTCCAGCAGTTGAACCAAGTGTTGTTGATCCACAAACTAGTCAAGCTGCTAATGAAAATGTTGTTAGTGGAGATTCAGTTCAATCTAATGTTGATATTCCTACTAATGTAGATGTTGCTCAACCAACACCAGTTGTTGATACTGCTACTGATGTAGTAGCTCCTGCTAGTGTTGTAGATACACCAAGTCCTGTAGTTATGGAAACTGCAAATGATTCTATTAATAATGTTGTTACACCAGAACCAGTTGTTACTCCTATGGATTCTACTAATGTAAATTCTGATACTAATATGGGTGGTGAAGTATCTTCTGCACCTGTGATAACTATTGTGGATGATAATAATAATGTTAATAATGATGTAGTAGAATCAGTTAAAGAAGAAGAGGCTAAACCTATTTATGGTGGTAGTAGTCCTGTTGTTCCAAAGATAGATATTGATAATAGTGCTCATAGACCTATATATGGTGGTGCTAATCCATTAGAAAATACTCAGAGTATACCTACTATTAATAATAATACATCAGTACCTACTGATATTAATAATGATGTTAAAGTAGATATTCCAACTGTTACTCTTACACCAGATGTAGTTAGTCCTAATGTAGGAAATACTGAAGTAGTAACACCTGAAATTAATAATACAGTAGTAAATACTCCAAGCGTTGATACTCCTGTTGTTACTAATGAAGTTGTTGATAATAGTATACCTACTAATAACACAGTAGAGTCTGCTCCTAAAAAAGAAGATGAAATAGAAAGTTTATTTTAAGAGCTTAGGCTCTTTTTTTGTTCTTTTATACTTTTATCATTCATAGAATATTCTAGAAAAGAAAGGATGATAAAATTATGGAAACACTAAAAGTTTCATCAAAATCTAACCCAAATTCAGTAGCAGGAGCCCTTGCTAATGTATTTAGGGCTAATGGAAGTGTAGAAATACAAGCAGTTGGAGCGGGAGCTTTAAATCAAGCGATTAAAGCAGTAGCAATTGCAAGAGGTTTTCTAGCACCTGCTGGTAAAAATATAGTATGTATTCCTGCTTTTACTGATATAGCAATTAATGGAGAAGAGAGGACTGCTATTAAATTAATTATAGAAACTAAGTAAAAAATACTTGTAAAAATTAAAAATAATGCTTATAATAAAATCAAGTCGATGACAAGAGACAATGTTAAGTAATTTTATTTAAGAGATACTGTGGTTGGTGAGAACAGTAATAAAATCTTAACTATCTACTCTTTAGATGATTTTATATCCGGGCATTACCGTTATCTAAATTAAGTAATAATAAGGATGGCACCGTCTATACTCCTTGTATAGGCTCCTTTGGTTCCATTCTTTTTTTGTTATATCGGCTTAGAAGGAGGAAATATGTTAGATATTAAATTTGTAAGAGAAAACAAAGAAGCTGTAAAAGAAAATATTAAGAAAAAATTTCAAGATGAAAAGTTACCACTTGTTGATGAAGTAATTACTTTAGATGAGAAGATTAGAAATTTGAAACAAGAGGGGGATGAACTTAGAAAGAATCGTAATCTTATTAGTGAAGAGATTGGTAAATTAATGAAAGATAAGAAGATTGATGATGCTAATAAGAAGAAAGATGAAGTTAAAGAGATTAATGAAAGATTAGTTACTATTGAAGAAGATGAGAAGAAACTAAGTGAAGAATTAAAAGAGAAAATGATGGTTATTCCTAATATGATGGATAAAAGTGTTCCTATTGGGAAAGATGATAGTGAAAATGTAGAAGTAGAACGTTTTGGAGAGGCTTATGTTCCTCGTTATGAGATACCATATCACGCTGATATTATTGCAAGACTTAATGGTATGGATAAAGAGTCTGCTGGTAGAACTTCTGGGGAAGGATTTTATTATTTAACAGGTGATGTGGCAAGATTACACGAAGCGATGATCGCTTATGCAAGAGATTATATGATTGATAAAGGATTTACTTATTGTATTCCACCTTTTATGATTCATAGTGATGTTGTAACAGGTGTTATGTCTTTTCCTGAGATGGAAGCGATGATGTATAAAATAGAAGGAGAAGATTTATACTTAATTGGTACTAGTGAACATTCTATGATTGGTAGATATAAAGGACAAATTGTTAAAGAAGAAGATTTACCTTTAACTCTTACTTCTTATTCTCCTTGTTTTAGAAAAGAGGGGGGCTCTCACGGATTAGAAGAGCGAGGATTATACCGTGTTCATCAATTTGAAAAAGAAGAGATGATTGTAATTTGTAAACCAGAAGATTCTATGGATTGGTATGAAAAAATGTGGAAATACACTGTTGAAGTATTTAGAAATATGAATGTACCAGTTAGACAATTAGAATGTTGTAGTGGGGACTTAGCTGATTTAAAAGTAAAATCTTGTGATGTTGAAGCTTGGAGTCCTAGACAACAAAAATACTTTGAAGTTGGTAGTTGTTCAACTTTAGGAGATGCACAAGCTAGAAGATTAGGTATTAGAACTAAAGGAGAAAATGGTACATACTTTGTTCATACTTTAAACAATACTGTAGTAGCATCACCTCGTGGATTAATCGCTGTAATTGAAAATAATTATAACGAAGATGGTAGTGTAACAGTACCAGAAGTATTAAGACCTTATGTGGGAGGAATAGACGTAATTACTCCTAAGAAATAGATTAAAAATATCTATTTCTTTTTGTATATTTTAAGAAAAGTGTACCATACTATAAGTGTAGTAAAATTGACAAATATAGGCGTGTATGGTATAATAAAGACCTCACGTAAAAAGAAGAGGTGTTTTAAATGTTTTACGATGAAGATCAAGCAACTAAGGCTTGTGAGGAAGAACCATCCCTGGTATTTGAACTTATTAAAGAAGGACATATGGATTTAGTTGATAAATTACTTAAGTCTAAAATAGTAAGTTTAAATGAAGTAGATGAGGATGATAATACTGTTTTAATGAAGTTATTAAAAGTAAAACAGTATGATTTAGTAGAAAAATATATTAATAATAGTGATTATGATATTAATCATCAAAATAAAGATGGTAATACTTTAATTCATTTATTATCATCTAAAGATTATCTTCATATTGCATCTATTATTAAGAAATTAAGAAGAAATAAAGAGGTAAATCCTAATATTAGAAATAATGAGGGGAGAACTGCTTTAGATATTGCAATTAGTATGGATAACTTATGTACTACTTTAAAGTTAATTGAAGATAAGAGATTTAATAATATAGATATAGTATCTTTTACTAATTTATATAATAAGTTTATTAAAAGTGAGAAGTTTGGTAAATATAGTAGATTAACTAATTTAGAGATAGTTATAAAAGAGTTATCTAAGAAAACAAAATTGCTTCCTAGGATGGAAGAATTAGTTGATTTAATTAAGAAGAATTATGATATTATAAAAAATGAGATTATGAGTAATAGACTTACTTTTATTGATACTATTGTTAATAGTGTATTAGTAGAAGTGGGTGTTTAAAGCTAACTTAGTTTTCTAGGTTAGTTTTTTTGTTAAAAAAAGCTTGCTTCTTTTAAAGTTACACGTTATAATATTAATGTATTTCAAATGGCGGTATTGGTGAAGTGGTTAACACGCTGGTTTGTGGCACCAGTATGCAAGGGTTCGATTCCCTTATACCGCCCCAGAATGAAAAAAAGTCGAAAGACTTCAAGATAGAAATCGATTCTTATGAGTCGATTTTTTTGTTGTTAGAAAGGAATTGGTAAT
>CALVJE010000090.1 GCA_944331725.1 uncultured Bacilli bacterium
TTACTCTATCTATGAAGTAGGAATCCTTGGAGGTAACGACAAGGTAAAAACAAACTTGTTTGTTTTATTTGTTCTTTTAACAAGAGATGTATTAAGTGTAAATGATAGATATTCTGATACAGCTTTTGAAATAGAAGATAAATCTATTCTTATAAAGGAAGATTGTAATGAATTTATAGATAAGTTAATAAAGGTCTAGGTTTTACTTAGAACTTTTTTGTTATATAATAAATTTATTAGGAGGAACTATTGTGTTAGAAGATGAAGTTTTTAAAAAGAGAAAACTAAATAAAGATAAATTAATTCCTTATGGTTTTACATTAGAAAACAATATTTATAAATATTCTAAATTAATTATGGATGATACTTTTAGAGTTGATATTACTATTGATAGTAAAGGTAATGTTATAGGTAGGGTATATGACTTAGATGGAGATTATGAATATACTAATTTTCGCCTTGAAAATGTTAAAGGTGATTTTGTTAATAGAGTAAAAGATGAGTATATTAAAGTACTAGAATCTATTGCAAATAATTGTTATACTAAAGAATATTTCATTTATAAACAGTCTAATGAACTTAGTAATTTAATTAAAGAAAAATATAACGTTATACCAGAATTCTTATGGGAATCTAATCCTAATTATGGAATATTTAGAAATGAAAGTAGTAATAAGTGGTTTGGGGTTATTATGAATATAGATAGAAGTAAACTTAATCTTAATGAGAGTGGAGAAGTTGAAGTGTTAAATGTAAAGTTGGATGATTTAGTTGATACTTATTTAAAGGAAGAGGGAATATATCCTGCTTATCATATGAGTAAAAAGAGTTGGGTTAGTATTACTTTGGATAATACTTTATCTAATAAAGAAATTATGAGTCTTATAGATATTAGTTTTGATTTATCTAATAGAAAAAAAGAATGGATTATTCCTGCTAATCCAAAGTATTATGATATTGTTAATGCTTTTAATGATAAAGATACTATTACTTGGAGAAAATCTCATAAATTTATGGTCAATGATATTGTTTATATCTATATTACAGAGCCTTATGCTTATATTATGTTTAAGTGTGTAGTTATTTCTTTAGATGAAAATATTATGACGTTAAAACTATTAAAAAGATATAATGACAATGAGTTTACTTTTGAAAGATTAAAAAGCTGTGGTGTTAAATCTGTTAGAAGTCCAAGAGGTATTACTAGTAAATTGAGCGAAGAGTTAAATAAAAATTAATAATTATAAATATGAGGTGTGTTATGAAGAAAAAGATATTAATTTTAATTATATTTATTATGACTATTATTATAATATTAAGTATTTATACGATATTTAACTTTAATATAGCTAAAGAAAAAGAAAGATATAGTGAAATAAAAGAAACTTTTGAAGAAGCTGTAATATGGAATTTAGATGCTACTGGTGATAGTAAAAGACACTGTGAAGAGAATATTACTAAAGAAATCACTATAACAGCTGATCACTTAATTAATAATGGTTATTTAAAGAAAGAAGATATGTTAGATATAGATGGAAAATATTATTGTGATGGATATGCTAAAACATTTGCAGCGGAAGATTGTGGTATAGATTATAAGATTTATATAAAATGTAATGAGTATAAAACAAAAGGATATAAAGATTATAAGTGAAATGAATGTTAAAAGACGAATTTAATATATGATATTTTAAGAGGTAGTTGTAATACTTTTATCTAGTGTAGTAATGCTTAAAAAAATGTAGCATTTTAGTATCTATACACTTGAATTTCTTATATATTTATGATAATATGAATATGTAAAGAAAATTTACATAGTATAAAAAAGAGGAATACCTAGTTATGCTAATAGGTGTTACCTCATAAAAATTTTGGTTGCACCCTTATACATATGTTGTATAGGGTGTTTTTATCCAAAGATGATTAAAAGAATAATAATAATCAGTAATACTGATATTAAAAAATCTTTCTTACTCATAAGTATGTCCCACAATCTATCCCCCTATTAATAAAGCGAAAGAAAGAGGTAAACACCCATACTAAGTATTCCTAAATAGATAATAACATAAATGTATCTATAAAACAATCGAACAAGATACATTTTTTAACAGAAAGTTTGTTCGAGACAATATAAATATTATTAAAAACTTAAAAGTAAGGACAAATTACTTTTTTCTTGTGTTAAAATAATATTAGGAAGTGAAACAAAATGAGAAAAGAGACTAAAGAATTCATTATAGGATATGATAAAGATATAGATTACATAGATGATTTAATAAAAAAAATAGAACAGGAAGAAGATAGAATTCTTAATTTTTTTGAATTAAAAAATTTAAAAGAAAAAAAGAAAATTAAAATATGGACAAACCGCGAAGAGTATCAAACTCATTTAGAAGAATATGTCCCTAAATATTATGATTGGATGAATGCTGATACTTTTGATGGTAATATTAATTTATTATCAATTGAAGAGTGTAGAAAAACTAAAGCACATAGTGATATAACATTAGAAGAATTTTTAGAAAACATAATTCACGAGTTTGTTCATTCTTGTCAACAAGAAATTAATCCTGATTCTAAAAATGTTGAATGGTTTTGGGAAGCACTTGCTACAAATTTAGGTAATCCATTTGATCATACAATAGATTTTCAATTTAACGAAGAACAGTTGATAAATGATTTTAATAGTGTTCCAAACAATTATGAGATAGTTTTTACTATAGGTAAATATTTATTAGAAAATTATTCTCATAAAGAGATTATGCAATATATAAAAGAGCCAGAGATATTAAGACAAGATGCTAAAAAAATTTTTAATGAAGTAAAGTTACAAAACAATAATAGTAATGTTTAAAAATCAAATAATATCTTGACTTGGAGCTAACTCTAAATGTTAGAATTTATTTTAGAAAGAGTTGATAAATATTTTTACAACTCTAGTATTATTATAATTAAAGTAGAAAAGGAGAGATAATATGACAGAAGAAAAATTAAATTTAACTAATGAATGGGATAAAACATTTCCTAAAAGTGATAAGGTAAATCATAAAAAAGTAACTTTTCATAATCGTTATGGAATTACTTTAGCAGCAGATTTATATGAACCTAAAGAGTATGATGGTAAATTATCTGCCATTGCTATTTGTGGACCTTTTGGAGCAGTAAAAGAACAAGCATCTGGTCTTTATGCTTTAGAACTTGCAGAAAGAGGCTTTTTAACAATTGCTTTCGATCCATCTTTTACAGGAGAAAGTGGAGGTACTCCTCGTTATATGGCTAGTCCTGATATTAATACCGAAGACTTTCAAGCAGCAGTTGACTTTTTATCAGTTCAAGATAATGTTGATTCTAATAAAATAGGAATTCTTGGTATTTGTGGTTGGGGTGGAATGGCTCTTAATACCGCTTCTATTGATACAAGAGTTAAAGCAACTGTTACATCAACAATGTATGATATGTCAAGAATTAATGCTAAAGGTTATTTTGATAATGATGACAATGAAGAAGCAAGATATAATCAAAAAGTTACTTTAAATAATGAAAGAACAGATGACTATAAAACTAATACTTATAAAAGAGCAGGTGGAGTTGTAGATCCTCTTCCAGATGATGCTCCATTCTTTGTAAAAGATTATTATAATTATTATAAAACTAAAAGAGGTTATCATAAGAGAAGTTTAAACTCTAATGAAGGTTGGAATGTTATTGGAACAATGTCTTTTATGAATCAACCAATTTTAACTTATAGTAATGAAATAAGAAGTGCTGTTTTAATGATTCACGGTGAAAAAGCTCATTCTTGTTATATGAGCCAAGATGCTTATAAGAATATGACAGAAACAAGTAAATATACTGATAATAAAGAACTAATGATAATACCTAATGCTGTTCATACTGATTTATATGATAGATGTGATATTATTCCTTTTGATAAGATAGAGGAGTTCTTTAAAAATAATTTAAAATAGGAGAGTATTAAGCTCTTCTTTTAGTAAGGTGAGAACTATGAAAAATAAAATATTGTTAGGTGTATTAATAGTTATTATAATATTAGTAGTAACTTTA
>CALVJE010000091.1 GCA_944331725.1 uncultured Bacilli bacterium
GTGCTGCTACTATTAGTGGTAGAACTGCAAGAGTAATTAGTAACTTAAAACCAGATGCTCCAATACTTGCTTTATGTCCTGATGAAAAAACTGGTAGACGTTTAGCATTAAACTGGGGAGTATATTCTGATACTTTACCTTACTTAGATACAACTGATAAAGTTCTAACTGAAAGTGTAGAGAAAGCTAAAGAGTTTATGGAACTTAATGAAGGAGATTTAATTGTAATTACTGGAGGTTTCCCTAATACAGAAACTAAGAGAATTACTAACTTAATGAAAATTGAAGAAATATAAAAATAGGCAAGGATTAATTCCTTGCTTTTACTATATAATTCTAATATAATTATGATAGGTGAATGATATGAAGTATATTTATTTAGCAGAAACTAATAAAGATATAACAGTGTTAGATAATATAAATGATAGCAGGCTAAAATATATTTATGCTATACGTACTAATGATGATTTTGAATTTTCTAATCGACCTGATTATATTTATAAATATACAACTGAAGATAATCCTTTTTCCTTAGAAAAAAGTATATTTGATAGTGCTTTACATATTAACTATGATTATTTCCAAGAAAATTCTAAAGAAATAATAGATAAAGTTTGTGCTATTATAAAGGGGCTTGCAAGTAATACTATATCTTTAGATAAAGAATTTATAACAAAAGAAACTATGGAAGCTATAGTGGTTAATCAAAATATTCATAGAGTTACACTTGGTCTTAATGATAAATATATATTAGAAAAAGATCTTTATGATATATTATCAAAGAGTGCTGTTATTGAAGAGATAACTACTTTTGATGTTGATAGTGAGTTAAATGATAATTATGATTTGCGACTTACTGCTAGAATGAATAAAAATATAGGTAATAGTAATGTAAGTATTAAACATATTTTAAACAGTAATTCATTTACTATAGATAGTAGAGATTTATTAGAAGTATTAGAGGTAATTAAACATAGAAATGAAGATTTACCTTTAGATACGATTATTATAAATATTACTGATTATAATGATTTAAAAACATTTATTAATCATATTGTTTCTATATATAAAGATGTAAAAATTATATTTAATCTTGATTTCAAAAATTTTAATACTGATATATTAAGTGATTTAACAGAATATAAAAATATTGTAGTAAAAGAAGATGGTCATGAAATAACTTTAGATTTAGCGATTAAAAAAGAACTAAAAATAAGAGAATTACTTACTCCAGTAGAATCTATAAAAGATGAGCTTTCTCCTTTTGAGATTTATACTAAGCTATATCAAATTACTAAAGAATTTAAACCATATAATGAAGTAGAAAAAGGTGATGATTTAGGTAAATCTAGAACTCTTTCAAAGTTATTATTTAATGAATATATTGTGTGTGCTGGTTATGCTAATTTACTACAAGAGTTTTGTAAAAGATATGATATTGATACATATTATATGTCTGTTGGCGTAATACAAAAAGATTCTAAAACTGTTAATGATACAGCAGGGCACGCTAGATTACTTGTTAAAATGAAAGATGAAAAGTATGGTGTTGATGGACTTTATGTTAGTGATCCTACTTGGGATAGTGGTGATTATAGTCGCTATAATCATATATTAATGACTTTTGATGAGATTAAAAGAGAGTTGAAAGGAGAAATTACTTTTAATGCATATGATTTCTTAAATGTCAAAAATAAAGAAGAATTTTATGCTTTAGCAAACAATCCTGCTGCTAGATCTAAACTTTCATTCTTATCACTTAATATCAAAGATTTTGATGAAGATAGTTTTGAAAAAATATGTAGAGTTTCTACTTTTCATTATGATTTTTATTTAAATAATGCTGATTCTTTAGAGAGGATGGCTGATTATTGTGTTAATTTCCATCAAGATGCTATTAATGGTAATGATATACTTAGATCTCTAATAACAATTTATAAATTAGAAAACCCTAATATTGAAGATAATCAAATTATAGAATATTTTAAAAAAATTAAAAATAACTTAAAAGAAAAAGAAGATATAGATCATCCTACTATTGTAATGGAATCAGAGGATGAAAAAATATTTGATTTTTATGATAATAAATACAGTGATATAGATGTTGAAGAACTTGTTACTAGCGAAAGAAAAAATACAAGGTAAATTACTTTGTATTTTTATTTTATTTCTATTTTAGAATTATCAAAGTCTTTAACATCATCAAGTAAGGCTTCGTGAATCTTTTCTTCTTTACTATCTAGATATACTTCTTCAATTCTATCAACTCTAAGACGTTCTGCTTCTAATATAGCATCAACTTTTTTAACTGCTTTATCTAAATCATCATTAACAACTACATAGTTATATTTAGGTATTTCATTTATCTCTTCATAAGCTCTAATAAATCTTTTTTCTATTTTTTCTAAGCTATCAGTATTTCTATTTATAAGACGTCTTTTTAACTCCTTCATAGTAGGCGGCATTATAAAGATAAAGACAGTTTCATCTAACTTTTCTTTAATCTTTAAAGCTCCTTGAATCTCTATTTCTAGTATTACATCTTCTCCTTTATCTAAGTGCTCTTTAATATATTTCTTAGGAGTACCATAATAATTACCAGAGTATTCTGCATATTCTAAGAACTCATCATTTTTAATATCTTCTTCAAACTCTTCTTTAGATAAGAAATAATAGTTAATACCATTTTTCTCTTCACCCCTAGGTTCTCTACTAGTGCAAGAAATGGAAACCCAAGTATTCTTTCTTATCTTTAATAATTCATTAATAATACTATTCTTACCACAACCAGAGGGTCCTGAAATAACTATTAAAAGCCCTTGTTTCTTTGTTTTTACCATATTTTCCATACTTAATCCTCCCTTATAGGTTTCATCTTATATTCAGCTTCTATTAAGCTTTTAGACTTATCTTTATCAAAAACTAAAGAATATATCTTTGTACTAAGATACTCATATTCTAACATTTTATCTTTTTCTCTTGTAAATTTACTAATAATAGGTATATTTATATCTTTTTTTATTTTATTTAAATAATCTTTTCCTTTATTAGAAAAACCTAATAGTCTAATATACTTAACTTCCTTAAACTCTTTAGCCATATCTTTAGTATAATCACATAATATATAAATTAAAGTTCTAGAAAGTCTAGAGTAGGTTAGATTTTTACTCTTAACTTTAGTAATAAGTTCATCAAAACTATAACTATTAAGTATTTCTTTTTTTAGTTTGGTAGCAATACCACTATCTACTAAGTTATAAATAGTTAAATCATTACAACTTATTATTTTATATTTTAATAAATTAAAATAATCATCTAACTTAGGTATTTTCTTATCTTTTAAATAACTATAAGTAATAGATGGAACACTTTCTTTAATATCTTTATTATTTAATAAAGCTTCTCTTATACTAGTTGCACTGTTTATACTCCTTATACTCATATTATCTAATTCTTTACTATGATAATCATTAGTTCTTTTAATAGTATGAGGAGTAATTTTATAATTATTAGAGAAAATCGCTTTTACATAACTAATACCTAAAATATCATTAGGTAATTTAAAACAATCACCAGTTATATCTTCTAAAGCTTTAGATAAAGAAGTAGGGTAGTTATATCCCATTCTTAAATAAACTTGAACTAAACTATCAAAATCTTTATTAAAGAGTTCAGTCTCTACTAATTTTTTAATACCTTCTATATCATCTGATTCACTGCCAAAGACTAAATCAGTAACTCCTAAATAGTTTAAAAGATCAATAGATCCTTTTGCAAAGATATCTGCTGATGAACAAGAGAAAGGGAAGGGGAGTTCTACTACTAAATCTATACCATTTTTAATAGCAATAGCAGTTTTCTCCCATTTATCTAAAATAGATACATCTCCTCTCTCTGTAAAATTACCTCCAAGTACTAATATAATAGAACTATCTGGAAACATTTCTTTAACCTTTTCTATATGATATAAGTGCCCATTATGAAAAGGATTATATTCAGCGATAATACCAACTATATGTTTAGACAAAGTAACACCCCTTTCTTAATTTGT
>CALVJE010000092.1 GCA_944331725.1 uncultured Bacilli bacterium
ATATGATAGTAACAGTCATTATTACGATGTTTATGAATATCTAACTCATATAAAGTATCTTCTAATCCTAAATATACAAGAGGATCTTTTCCTACAGGAGCATTTTCATTTAATTCTTCAATACCTTTAGCATATGTCTCATCAGTTTTCTCTTCAAGTCCTAATTCATATAAAGCACAAATCATACCATTAGACTCTACTCCTCTAATCCTACTTGATTTGATAGCAAAGTCACCTGGTAAGACAGCTCCAGGTAATGCTACTATTACTTTAAGTCCTTCTCTTACATTAGGCGCCCCACAGATTATCTGTTGTAGTTCCTCTTTACCTATATCTACCTGACATAAATGTAAATGGTCACTATCAGGATGGTCTATACAACTAACAACTTTACCTATAACTAGATTATCTATTTTATTAGTAATAACTTTTTCAATATTAATACCAGCTTCAGTAATTTTAACCGCTAACTCACTTAAATCTTGATCACTTATATCAATATAATCTTTTACCCATTCTAAATTAATCATTATTACTAATCTCCTCTCTATCAAAATTATTAACTTCTCTTAAGTCTGTATTATAGAAAACTCTAACATCTTTAATACCATATTTAAGCATAGCGACTCTCTCTGCTCCAAAACCAAAAGCAAATCCTGACCAAACGTTTGGATCAAATCCTCCCATACGAAGAACATCTGGATGAACTACCCCTGCTCCACAGATAGTAATAAAGCCTGTATTTTTACAAATATTACAGCCCTCACCTTTACAGTTAAAACAACTAATATCTACTTCAACTGATGGTTCTGTAAACGGATAATAACTTGGTCTTAATCTTACTTCAACGTCATTACCAAATATTTTTTTAAATACAACTTCAAAAGTACCCTTTAAATCAGATAATGATATATCTTTATCAACTAATAATCCTTCTATCTGCATAAATTGATGAGAATGAGTCGCATCATCATCATCTCTTCTATATGTCTTACCAGGACAAATAACTCTAACTGGCTTCTTACCTTCGGCTTTTAACATTGTCCTAACTTGAACAGGTGAAGTTTGACTTCTAAGTAGAATTTCTTCTCCTTCAAGATAAAATGTATCTTGAGCATCTCTTGCAGGATGTCCTTTAGGTATATTTAACATTTCAAAGTTATATTTATCTTCCTCAACTTCAGGACCATCAACAACATCATACCCCATAGACATAAAGATTTCTTCTACTTCTTCTATTAATTTCTCTAAGATATTAGGAGAACCAATACTAACTTTAGTAGAAGGTAAACTAATATCAATAGATTCACTTTCTAACTTTTTATTTAACTCTTCTTCGTCAAATTTATCTTTCAATGCATTATACTTTTCATTAAAGTAAGTTCTTAAAAAATTAACTTCCATTCCAAACTCTTTTTTCTTATCATTTGGAACATCTTTAATCTTACTATTAAGTTCTGTAATAATACCTTTCTTACTTAAATATTTAATATGTAGTTCATTTAACTCTTTTAAGTCCTTTACATTTTCTAAATCTTTTTCTATCTCTTTTTTAATATCTTCAATACTCATAAACATCACCTTTCTAAAATAAAAAATAACTATAACTTAAGGGTGTTAAAGGAACTAACACTGTACCACCTTAATTTATAGTTATTGTAACTAACTCATTAATCTTAACGCAATTAACGCCTATAATTTTGTTATAGGAACTCCTAAGACGAATTCATAAACTATTCTTATCTATTTCCACCAACCATAGACTCTCTAAAAAAGAAATCATTTACTACTACTTCTTAATCACTGTTTTTTCAAGAATTACTATATCATATTTAAAAATTAATTGCAAATAGACTTTTTTAAGTTAATAATATTACAAGTAAATTTATAATTATTATGATAAGTAAATATAAGTTGTCCTTTATTAAACATATTAATAATTTCTATAATTATTTTATTATCTAAAATACTATCTAAATCATCTATTATTAATACTTTATTCTCTTCTACAGATCTTAAAACAAATGGTATTAATGCAAAGATATATCTAATACTTAAAGCTTCATCTCCATAATCAATAATATAATTTTTATTACTTAGAGTATGTTTAAATTTTGTACTATAGCCAATATTTTCTCCAAGCTTAATAGGTGTAACTTTATAATCAATTATATTAATATCTATTTTCTTAAAGAAATCTAAGATATAAGGCTTTAATTTATTATTAATATCTTTTATATATATTTTAAAAGATAGTTCTATTAAATTATTTATATCAAAACAAACTCCTATATTATAAGTTAAAAAATGATATATATCTTTTAGTTTTTCTAAATCTTTACTATAACTTAAGAATAATCTATTATTTAAGACTCTATTAGAAATAGCTTTTAAGCTTTCTTCTTGAAAATCATAATTATTATTATCTCTTCTATAGATAATAGTTTTTACTTTATCTTCATAACAATATAAGTATTCTTTAATAATATTATTTTTAGTAAAAGTAAAACTATAAGTATATTTTTTATCCTTAGTAATAAAAGTTATTTCAAAACTACTTATATCATTGTTATACATAAAACTATTTAAATTATTAGTATTATTTTTAATCATTAAACTAACTAGATTTAATATTTTAAGTAAATTAGTTTTACCAGAATTATTATTACCAGTAATAGCGGTAACATTAGTAAAATCAAAAGTTACTTTATCTTTAAAAGAAAGAATATTTTCAATTGTTACTTCTAAAATCATATTTCCTCCTAGAAAATTAAAAGTAGTGATAAACACTACTATACAGTCATTAATTCTTTTTCTTTATCTTTATAAGTATTATCTATATCTTTATTATATTCATTAACTAAATCTTGAACTTCTTTCATCATACCTTTTTCAACATCTTCAGATAATTCCATCTTTTCAATTTTCTCATTAGCTTCGTGTCTAATATTTCTAATAGATACTTTAGCATCCTCAGCCATAGCTTTAACTTGTTTAGTAAGTTCTCTTCTTCTTTCTTCTGTTAAAGCAGGTATAACTATTCTAATAGTCTCTCCATCATTAGAAGGATTATATCCAAGATTAGCCGCTATAATAGCTTTCTCAATACTATTTAAGCATCCCTTATCAAAAGGTTTAATTAATAACTGTGTCGCTTCTGGAACAGAAATAGTAGCAAGACTCTTTAAAGGTGTCATAGAACCATAATAATCTACTACTACTCCATCCAAACTAGAAGGATTAGCACGTCCTGCTCTAACTGTTGTAAAACGTTTCTCTAAATTAGCAAGAGCACCTTTCATTTTATTTTCAACTTCAATTATAAAATCATTATCCATATATTTCTCTCCTTAATAAAATTTTACTATAAACAAAGAAAAATATCAATAATTACTTAATCTTTCAGTAAAAAATGATTGATTCACTTAAAAAATTTAACAGTACTAATATAGAATACGATATATATTTACAAAATTTTAGTAACGATGTTATTAAGAACTTTGAAAAAATATTTGATGTTAATTTATCAAGGAAGTATCTTACTTTATCAGAAATTAAAAAAATTTTAAATTTTTGAAAATAAGTTCGGATATACAACAATCAAAAAATGAGGAATCCCTTATTCTATATAGGTTTCCTCATTTTTACTGTCAAAGTCAAGATATTAACACATTATTTTTATGCTTACAATACCATATTTTGACATTTTTCTCTTTACTTGCATCTTTATCACTACATTAATAATTTTATATCTTTTTTCTTCATACCAGTAGCTTTCATTATATCGTTTATAGGCAACCCTATATTAAGAAGGTTTTTAGCAATAGAAGTAGCCATCTCTTTTTTTCCTTCTTTTTTACCCTCTTTTCTACCATCTTGTTTGCCATCGCTATAACCGTCACTTCTAGCAGAATTTATCTCTTTTCTATGTACTATCTCTGCATCATAATATGCTCCAAATTCATCATCTAATCC
>CALVJE010000093.1 GCA_944331725.1 uncultured Bacilli bacterium
AAAACATGAAGACTTAAAGAGAAAATTATTAGTAGACAGAAAAAATATATGGGGCATAGAATACATGAAGAGTCTACCACTACTGAAATAATAAAAGAACATACTAGGACTAAAGAAGATTTAGAAATGCTAAAAAAGTTTTGGCCAGAATCTATTGCAAAGTTTATAAATAAGTTTTATGTAAAAGCAGAAATTAATAATAATGTAAAAGAGGATAGTAAGTGATTATGGATAATTTTGTAAAAAAAATGTTAAAATTTTTTCATATTAAATTAAAACATAAACATGAGAAATTATTTATTCAAATATTTAAATTTGGTATTGTTGGTGGTACTGCTTTTGTAATAGATTTTGTATTTCTTTATCTATTTAGAGAGTTTTTACATTTTCCTGTTATACTTGCTAATACTTTATCATTTTGTATTTCTGTTATCTATAACTATATTGCAAGTGTTAAATGGGTATTTGATGTAAATAAAGAAAAAGATGCTAAAAAACAATTTATTACCTTTATAGTATTTAGTGTAATAGGACTTTTATTAAATGATTTAATTATGTGGATAAGTGTAGATTTCTTAAGTATTTATTATTTACTTGCTAAAATAATTGCAACATTTATAGTAATGATATTTAATTTTGTAACTAGAAAATTATTTTTAGAATGAAAAGGCTGTGATATATATGAACAAAATATCTATAATTGTTCCTTGTTATAATGAAGAAGAATCTATTCCTCTTTTTTATAAGGAGATATCTAAAATAATAAAGAAAATGAAAAATGTTACTTTTGAATTATTATTTGTTAATGATGGTTCTACTGATAATAGTTTAAAAGAAATGAAGAAGTTATCAGAAGAAGAGAATTATATAAAATATCTCTCTTTTTCAAGAAATTTTGGTAAAGAAGCGGCAATGATGGCAGGACTTGAGAATGCTAGTGGGGACTATGTCGCTATTATGGATGTGGATTTACAAGATCCACCTAGTAAAATAGAAGAGATGTATAAAATTATTAAAAATAATCCTGATATTGATTGTGTAGGTTTAAAGACTAATAGTCACGCTGATTATGGATTTATTAGAAAAATTTTTACTAATCTTTTTTATAAAATTATTTCTAAAATGTCTAAAGTAGAGATGATACCCGGAGCGAGAGACTTTAGACTTATGAATAGATTAATGGTTGATGCTATTATATCTTGTAAGGAATATAATAGATATTCTAAAGGGTTATTTGGCTTTGTAGGTTTTAATACTAAGTGGTTAACTTATAAGGCACCAGAGAGAAAAGCAGGGAAGTCTACTTGGAATTTCTTTAAACTTTGTGCTTATGCTATAGATGGAATTCTTGCTTTTACAACGGCACCATTAACTATTGCAGCTTTTATTGGAATAATATTTTGTTTATTATCTATTATCGCAATTATTATAATAATAATTAGGACTTTAATCTTTGGAGATCCTGTTGCGGGGTGGCCATCTTTAGTTTGTATAATGTTTTTCTTAAGTGGTATTCAATTATTTTGTGCAGGAATTAGTGGGGCATATTTATCTAAAACTTATACAGAAGTAAAGAGAAGACCTTTGTATATTATTAAAGAAGAGAATTTAAAAGATAAAGATTAATATAGAAGAAGCAGTTTAACTAAATACTTGATAATATATATAAAGATATGTTAATATTAAGTTAATTAGAATAAGAAAGAAGTGGTTTTAGATGGAGAAAAATTACATTAGAGTTTGTTTACAAATAGTTAAATGGGGGGGGGTCATTTAACCCTAATTTAAGTAATAATATTACTTTCTTTTCTTGTGCAATAAGAATAGAGTAGAGAATTATTCTATTCTTTTTTATGTGTAATGAAAGGAAGGTAATTATGAAGAAAATATTAGATGTAAGTATAAATAAAATATATATAATGTTAGTAATATTAATAAGTCTTTTTATGTTAGGAGGATACTTTTCTTATGCAATGTTTACAGTAACAAAGGAGAAAAGTAATGCTATTAGTATAGTAACTGGTAATTTAGTATATGATCTAAAAGTAGATGGTAAAGAAGGAAATACTTTAACTGTTCCTGCTAATACAACAATAGAGTTTACTGTTACATTAAGTAATCCTAATAATAGAATAGCAAGATTTAACTTTTATTATTTAGGAAGTTTACCTGATGGAGTAACTGCAGGATATGTAGTAAGTGATGGATTTAATATACCAATGAGTGAAGTAGGATCTAATTTAGAAAAGAGCGGAACAAGTGGATCTAGTAATACATATAAGATAAAAGTAACTAATGCAAATGATAGTGAAATAACTATAAATTTAGGAGTAGAAGTAGGACTGGATTATAATGATCTAACTCTACCAAGTAATGGACATTTATTTGAAGAGTATAAAGTTAATGTATCTGATATAGTATTAACTAGTCCGGGAGAAAATGGAGATATCTATAATGATGGAGAAGATACATTTATAACTGGAGAAGATCCTAACAATTACATTTGGTATAGTGGAAAGTTATGGAGAGCGGTTAGCATAAATAATGAAGAAAAAACAACTAAATTAATAACCCAGTGGAATATATCAGGAATATCCTATGATGATAATAATAGTAATTTTACAAGAACTCATATGGAACAATGGCTAAATGATACCAGTGTGGATGGATTTCTTGGTAATTTGAGATCAATTGAAAAATTTATTGTAAGTGATAGTACTTGGAATATAACAGGAACAACTGATATAGATCAATTTTCTGAAACAACTGTTATGCAAGATACAGTAGGACTTTTAAATGCATATGAATATAATACTATTAAAAAAAGAACAGTTGGCAATAATTATTTGATTAATGGATTACAGTTTTGGTTAATTACTCCATTTTCAGATACAGAACTTTGGTATGTAGAACATTCTGGAGTTATTACTCATCAAAATTGTCAGCTTGAATATGGAGTAAGACCTGTAGTAAATTTAAGAAATGATGTAAAGGTAGTAGAAGGAGATGGAACAGAAAGTAATCCATATAGGTTAGAAGGAGATAATGATAAAGACTTAAATGGAGTAAAACTAAATACAAGATACAGTGGAGAGTACATAAGCTTTGGAACTGGAGAGAATAATTTATATAGAATAGTAAGCCACGAGAATGGAACAGGAACAAAAATAACAAGTGCCGAACCATTAAAAGAAAATGGTAGTTTTAAAACAATATCATTTGGTAATAATGCAACATTTTCATCTAATAATACTATAGGAACATTTTTAAATGGAGAGTATTTAAATAATTATTTAACGGAAGAAAATAGAAATATGATAGAAAATAATACTATTTGGTATCTTGGAACTGTTGGAGGTGGTGAAAATTATCGATTAGCTAAATATGTAGATACTAATATGAGTATGGTAATAGATAAGAATGTAACAACAAAAATAGGACTTTTGCGTATGGGTGAGTTAATACAAGGACAATTTTCAAGTGAAAATTATTCATACTGGACACTTACTCCTTATAATAATAATCTACTACGTACTTCAAATGTTTATGGAAGTTCAAGTGCTTATTTATATAACGAACAACTTGCCATTAAACCATCATTTAATCTAAAAGAGAATATCATAATAACAAGTGGAACAGGAACAAAAGAAGATCCTTTTATATTATCTGTTTAAACAGATAATTTGAAATAACATTAAGTAATTAAAATTTATTTGTATATAATTTTAAATTATGTTATTATTGTAATAGATAAAGATAAGAAAGAAGTGGTTTTAATGAAGAAAAATTGTAGAATGACAAACTTCTTTCTACTAGAAGTAGAATAAAATGACGAATTAAATTACCCTAGATTTATATATAAAAT
>CALVJE010000094.1 GCA_944331725.1 uncultured Bacilli bacterium
TTACTCTATCTATGAAGTAGGAATCCTTGGAGGTAACGACAAGGTAAAAACAAACTTGTTTGTTTTATTTGTTCTTTGCGTATGTTATTATAAAATTGGATGTGAGATAAATGGATATACAAAAGATTAAATATGAACTCATCAAACAAAAAGAATCAAAATTTAAAGGAAATATTTATCATTTTTTACAGGTTAATTTTTGTTATAACTCTAATAAGATAGAGGGAAGTGGATTAACTAAAGATCAGACAGAAGCTATTTTTGATACGTCTAGTTTTATTCCTAAAAGTGATGATGTTATTAAGTTAGATGACTTAATAGAAGCTAAGAATCATTTTAAGTTATTTGATTATATGTTAGATAATGTAGATAAACCACTTTCAAAGGAAATGCTAATAGAAATGAATAAAATTTTAAAGAGAAATACTAGTGATGAAGACGATCCTAGATATAATGTTGGAGGTTTTAAAGTTGTTCCTAATATAATAGGATTAGTAAATGTTATTAAAACAAGTGATCCTAAAGATGTTGAAAGTGATATTGATGAGTTACTTATTAATTATTTAAAATTAGATAAAGTAACATTGGAAGATATAATTAGTTTTCATATTAGGTTTGAAAGAATTCATCCTTTTGGAGATGGTAATGGTCGTGTTGGAAGAATGATTATGTTTAAGGAATGTTTAAAAAATGATATTATGCCATTTATTATATTAGATAAAGATAGACCTTATTATATGAGAGGTTTAAAAGAATATGATAATGATAGACAGTATTTAATTGATACTTGTAAGTATTCACAAGATGTTTATGAAGAGGTATGTAATCAGTTATTAGATTTTGAAATTAAAGAGGACTAATTCAAAGGAGTTAAGATTTTGTATCTTAGCTTTTTTGATAAATTACCGAATAGATAAAAATTATAATGTTTTAGTTAGAAAATTACAAAGCGAAAGTGTTTATTTTTTCTTTCTTTTATGTTATCATTAACATTAGAAAGGCAGTGGTATATATATGAAAAAGAACAAAATAGTTAATGCAAAAAGGGAAATGCCTAGTGAAGTTAAAAGAGGAATTATTATAGTTGTAGTAGCAGTTTTAGTAGTTTTATTTATGTATTTTCTAACTACTAGAATTCTTGCTAGTAGTGATGATGGTAGTAGTGAAGATAAAGTTACGGAAAATGCTATACAATATGATGAGATATTAGCAGGGGAATCATTTAATAAAAGTGGAGAATATTATGTAATATATTATGATTCTACTGATCAGTATTCTAGTATTGGTTCTTTAATTAGTTCTTATCAGTTAAATAATACAGATACTAAGTTATATAGTGTTGATCTTAGTAATGGAATGAATAGTAAATATGTTACTGATGGTAATGTTGTTACTAAAGATGCTAGTAGTTTAAGAGTTAAAGATAATACATTAATTAAATTTAATAATGGTAAAGTAGAAGATGTTATTACTGATATAGATGAAATTACAAGTATTTTAAATAGTTAGTGTAAAGATAGACCTTTTGGTCTATTTTTATTTTTTCTTTTGTGGTAAAATAGTTAATAGTTAGGGGTGATACTATTGTTAAAGAAAAATAAAAATGTTACTGATGTAAATATAGATGTAGAAGATGATAATGTAAGAGAAGTAATAGTAGAAAGAAGAAGTGGTTTTAGTATTTCTGAAGTTATTATTATTATGATAATTGCTATTATGTTTGGTTTTCTTTTAGGTAATATTGTTAACTTTGTTGTATTTGATAAGGGTAGTTCTAGTGGTGATGAATTAGATGAGTTGGTTAGTACTTATGACAATATTGTTAATAACTATTATGATGATGTTGATAAAGAAGAACTTATTGATGCTGGTATACAAGGAATGATTAATTATTTGGATGATCCTTATGCAACATATTTTAGTGGAGATGCTAGTGATGAGTTTAATGAAGAGTTAGCAGGTACTTATGAAGGTATTGGTATTGAAGTAATGTTAAGTGATAATGTTTTTACTGTTGGTAGTGTTTTTGTTAATTCTCCTGCTAGTAAAGCTGGGGTAAAGAATGGAGACATTATTACTAAAGTTAATGATACAGATATTAGTGGTAAGAGTTTAAGTGATGTTGTTTCTATGATTAATAGTAAGAAGAAAGCTGAGTTAACTATTAATCGTAATGGGGAAGAGTTAAGTTTTGAACTTAGTAGAGATACTATAGAAGTTCCTGTTGTTAGTAGTGAAGTGTATGAAAATAATGGTAAAAAAATAGGTTATATTAAAATAGATTTATTTTCTTTAAAAGTATATAATCAATTTAATAAGGCTTTAAAAGCTTTAGAAAAACAGAATATAGAGGGATTAGTTATAGATGTTAGAGATAATCCAGGAGGTTATTTATCACAAGTTAAAGAGATATTATGTTTGTTTTTAGATAAGAAACAGGTATTATATCAATTACAAACTAAAGAAGAAACTGAGAAGATTTATGGTACTAAAAAGAGTGTTGATAGAGATTATCCTGTTAGTGTAATTATTAATGATGAAAGTGCAAGTGCATCAGAGATACTTGCTAGTGCTTTTAAAGAGAGTTATGGTTCTCATATAGTAGGTATTAATTCTTATGGAAAAGGTACTGTACAGTCTGCAAGTGATTTAAATAGTGGAGATACTATTAAATATACTGTACAAAAGTGGTTAACTCCTGATGGTAATTATATTAATGATAAGGGAGTTGTACCTACTGATAGAGTTGAGACTGTATTACAAGATGGAGAAACTTTAACTTATGAAAATGATACTATGTTACAAACTGCTATTAGGGTTGTAAGTGAATAATAAAAAGTATATAGTTAGTTATATACTTTTTATTTAACTTCTTGTCTTCCTAAGACTTTATCTATAGAGAAGTCTTTATAGAATAGAGCTAGGCTATAAATAAAATTAGTTGGTATTAAGTATCTAGAGTTTTCATAATGAGCATAACCACCTGAACTTGTATTTAAGACTTTAGCGATTTGATCTTGAGTCTTTTTATTTTTCTTTCTAATAGTTCTTAAGTTTTTAGATATAGTGTTTAAATCTATTTTAAGGGGTAAATAAGACTTGTTTATATTAGTTAAACCAAATAGATAGTCTAGACTAAAATTGTATTTATTTGCATATTTAATTAATTGTTTAAGAGGTATTGTATCTTTACCTGTTTCCCATCCTGATATAGTAGAGTAAGTAACATTAAATAGAGTAGTTAAATCTTTTTGTTTAAGACCTAGATTTTCTCTTGTATATCTAAGATTTTTTATAATCATATTTCTTCACCAATTTAATTTTTCCATTTTTTGGTATAGATATAAAATTTATTGGGGAAATAGACGAAAATATGATATGAGTGGAGGTTCTTGGGAGTATGTAATGGCTAATTACAATGATGTAGTAGGAAGCAGTGGATTTAGTGATCCATTAACATTAGAAAGTAAATATTATAATAAATATACAAGTAATATAGTAAGTGAAGCTTGTAATGGAGGAGTATGTTATTCTCACGCACTAAGTGAAACAGCAGGATGGTATAGTGATTCTCAAAATATGGTTAACGAGACGTATCCCTGGTTGGTGCGCGGCGGTTACTATAGCGATGATGCTGATGCAGGAGTTTTCCTCTTCGGCATCAGCGGTGGTGGTGGCAACGACTACGGCTCGTTCCGCCTCGTGATGAGTCCTAGTCCATAAGGACTAAGCGAATAAGAGGCTTGAACGACCTTGAAAAACTGAGTAACGGACAGTTTTAGTGAAAGTATTTAAAAAGAAAGAAAAAACAAATATAAAAGCACGACCAATAGTA
>CALVJE010000095.1 GCA_944331725.1 uncultured Bacilli bacterium
CCTATCTTTTGATTAGGATAATTAAATTTTTTTAAATCCTCAAAAGAAGCTTCGTGATCCAAACTATAAAAATGCATACTATCACCTTCTAAGCAAAATTATAGCATAAGAGAAATACCTAGACAATATAAAAAGAAGATTGTTGTACTCTCATAGTTATATCAAAATATATAAAACAAAATTTCTGTTAAAAAATGTATCTTGTTCGATTGTTTTATAAATAAAAGTATGATACTATTAACTTAGGAATTACCTAGTATGGGTGTTTGCCTCTTTCTATCTCTTAATTTTATGTAGTTAGAAAGAGGAAATGTTTATGAGTAAGAAAGATACTTTAATAGTAATATTATTACTTATTATAATTCTTTTAATTATTTATAGAGAACAAAAGAAATAAAATAAATTTTATTTCGCCCTTGTCGTTACCTCCAAGGATTCCTACTTTATAGATAGAGTAACCCCTATTCTCCATAGGCTTAAATTCCGATAGTCGCTACCGTACTAATTTGATTTTATTATTTAATTATTATTTTATCTAAAACATTATCTATACTAAACTAACTAAATTATAATGTAACTTTAATCCTTCTAATAATATGTTTAAACTTGCATTTATATCTCTATCATTATGTGATCCACATTTAGGACACTCATACTCTCTTATACTTAAATCTTTTAACCTACTATTCTTATATCCACAGCGACTACATATTTGACTACTCGGATAATAGGTATTTATTTTGTAATAAATCTTACCTTTTATCTTACACTTCCACTCTATTAAAGAACGCAATGTACTAACACATGCATCTGATAGACTTCTATTAAATGCTTTTCTCTTATCTTTAAACATATCTTTTACTAATAGACTCTCTGTTACTATAATATCGTGTTCATTAACTATTTCATTTGCAATATTGTTTAAATAATGTTTTCTATAATTCTTTATCTTAGCATATAACCTTGCTATTTTTTCTTTTGTCTTTAAATAATTCTTACTACCTTTAACTTGTCTAGATAATTTTCTTTGTAATCTTTTTAATCTTTTTTCAAACTTCATTAATACTTTCTCGTTACCATATTTAATACCATCACTTGTTATTACTAAATCTTTTATTCCTAAATCTATTCCTACTATATTAGTAGGTGTTACTTTATCTATTAAGATATCTTCTACTACAACTACACTTACATAGTATTTACTTGTAGGCTCTCTTGATATAGTCGCATTTAATATTTTACCTTCTATTCTATCTTTGGTTCTAAATCCTCTTATTTTTACTTTGCCTAGTTTAGGTAATTTTATAAATCTACTTAATAAATCTACTTCTATATTACTATATTCTTTTCCTTTTTTGGTACTTCTTATACAACTAGTTCTATAAGACTGCCTACTAAATCTATTTTTAAATTTAGGATAACCTTTTATTTTAGCATAATAATCATTAAAAGCTTTACATAAATCATCTACAGCAGAACACAATACAGTTGAATCTACTTCTTTTAAAAATTCATTTTCTTCTTTTAATTTAGGTAAATCTTTATGTAAATCAAATCTATTTATACCATTATTATCTTTTAAATAATTAAGATAATGATTATATACAAAACGTTTACATCCTAAAGTTTTATTAATTAATATCTTTTGGTCATCTGTTGGATATAACCTAAATTTATATGCTTTATATATTTCCATAATCCGAACACCTCTCTTAACTTTTGTAACTTAAGTGTACTATCTAGAAGGTATGTTTGTCAATACATATTTTCGATTTTATTCGTTAAAAACGCAATTTCCTTATATATAAAAAGACACCCTATTACATCATTGTAACTAGGGTGTTTACACAAGATTTTTTGAGGTAAATACCCATCTACAAAACTAGGTATTTCCTCTTTTTTAGTTTATGTAAATTTATTTTACATATTCATAGTATCATAAATATATATTATTTTCAAGCATTAGAAAATATCAACCAGAAAATAGTTTGTTAATCTATTAATTTTATAATTACAGTTTTCAATGAAAAATTAAATTAAGTTAATATAAAAGGTTCCGATTTTCCCAACACCTCTTATCGGCACTTTTTCGTTTTATCAAAATTCTCTAATACTTTTTACCATCTTTTTCGCCTCTTTGATATTTTCCTTTGAAATATTTGGGTTTAATCTCAATGGTATTTTTGGCTCTTTTGTTGTAATTACCTTTAGTGTTAAAGACTTTAACTGCTCGAGAGTGTATTTTGTTACAGGTATATCATATTCATCAACTTTATAATAATTATTTTTTATAAAATATATATCAACTGCTTTAATTTTAATATTTTCTCCATCAACTTCAACTAAAATACTATAACTTCCACCACTGAAATTTAAAATATGTATATTTAATTCAGTACTATTTAAATCTAACGTATTTAAGCTTGATTCAATAAAGTCAAGGAAAACAGGATTCTTTTTTAAGTAATTTCCAACTGATGTTGTAGAATCACTTGAAAAATAGTTCCTAAAATCTGCGACATTCTTTGTAAGCCATTCTTTAGCTTTCTGATTTATATATATTTCATCTGCAATAAAGCAATCAGAATCTTGACCTATTTCTCCGTTCATATTTAATACATATAATCTTTTATTATCTGAAGGTTGTTCAAATAATTTTTCTACCTCATCTCTTGTTTTAAAAACAGTTTTTTTGTGAACAGTCATTATTCTATTCATTACTAAGGCTTCATTGTTTTCTCTTATGGCATAACTTTCAATTAAATGATAATCACCAATTCTAATATATGGTTGTTCGAAATTGAATAATTGATTTGTGTAATGGCACTTATCAAACAAGCCTAACTTTGAATTATGTATTGGTATATTTGAATAAGGAAACTGCTTTCTTCTTTCATCATTTACATAACAATTAATACTGTTTTCTGAACCATCTTTATGATGATATAAAATACCATCTTTGTTTAAAATTGTTAGTGAGTTTTTATATGGCACCATAAGTTGAACGCAGTCATCTCCAACATACCAATGATTTATTTTTTGTACTATTTCGTTTGTTCTTTTCATAACCAAAAACCACCTTTCACATATTTTACCATACTTCATATTAAAATAATCATAAAAATAAACTATTTCATATATTTATTTCCGATTTTCCAAGCTTCTCCTACTTTTTCACCAATTGCATAATATCCATTTTGGAATTGATCAAAAACAAAAGCATTTAATTTAGTAGGATCAACTTTACCATTAGAATCAAGTACTTCTTCATCTGCTAAGACATTAACTATTTCACCTACTACTCTAAAGCCTTCATCATCATTATATATCTTAGATACTTTACATTCTAAGGTAATTGGATACTCTTCAATAATAGGAGCATCTACTCTTTTACTTTTAACCGCGTGCATACCACTTTTTTCAAACTTATCTTTAACTCTATTAGCACTTGCAGTACCAAAGTAGTCTGACTCTTCTAAATGAGGAACATCTGCAACACTAATAGTAAAAGCTCCTCTTTCTTTAATATTTTTAGAAGTCTTATGACTCTCAGTAATGTTTAAAGCAACTTTATTATTACCACAAATTCCTCCCCAAGCCATATTCATAACATCAACACTACCATCTTCACAGTAAGTTGCAATCATTAAAACAGGCATAGGAAATAAATAAGGTTTTACACCTAAATCTTTTTTAGCCATTTTTATCATCTTCTAATATTATTATAAAACTAACTATTTTTAATTTCAATATTACACTAACTCTGT
>CALVJE010000096.1 GCA_944331725.1 uncultured Bacilli bacterium
GTCTCTACTAAATTAGGAATTAAATCTGCTCTTCTTTTTAATTGAACATCAATTTGACTCCATTGATCTTTAACTCTATTTCTTAAAGAAATTAATGAATTATATGTTGCTATATACCAAATTATTATAATTACGATAATAACAACAACTACTATACCAATTATTAAACCTGTTGACATATTATCACCTCTGTTTTAATTATATATTAAAATAGCAAAAAATTATAGTATAATTTAAAAAATATTGGTAAAGATATGTCTAGGAGATGATTTTATGAGTATAAAAGATTATATACTAAATAATTTTAAGAATGATAATAAGGAAAGTATTAAAGAAGCGATAGTTGAGTCAATCAACTCTAAAGATGAAGTTACTCTTCCTGGTATGGGAGTATTTATGGAAATAATTTGGAATTATGCAACTGATGAGATGAGAAATGAGATGTTAACAATACTTGAAAATAATTTAAAAAATAATGTTTGACAAAACAATTTATTTAGGATAAGATAATAAACATCACTAAATTATACACTTTTTTACATTATAGTGTTATAATTTAGTTATGACAGTATATTTATAGAGTATACTATTTATGGGAGGTAGTAGCCCCAGCCTAGCTTCGGCGTTCATAACTTCTGTTATGTTCACAAAATTGAAGGCACTTTGCCTAATTCAACATTAGGCTGCTACTAAAGAGGCTTATTTTATAATAAGACCTCTTTTTCATAATATTATTTTTTATATTGACGAACATATATTTTATGTTATATACTAAGTACAATTATAAATTTTTAATTACTGGAGGACATATGTTACAAGAAATAATTGATACATTTGAAGAAGTAAAAAAATATATTTACATTATAGACAGAGGAAATTTAGAGCCTATAATAATAAGATTCAAAAATGAACATTTTTATCATTTAATAGGGTTACATAAAATAAATCTTGATATGTTTTTTCCGAAGCAAATGCACTCTAAAGCAAAAAGATATAAGCACATAAAAAAGAATGTTACAAAATATGAGAATATTATAAATAATCAAATAAAAGATAAATACTTATTAGAACTTAGAATTAAAACTTTCCATAATATTTTAAATATGTTAAACGAAGTTAATAACACTATATTATATAATTTAAAAGAAAAAGTATTAGGTAGTTCATATAATGGAGATTATGGTTTATTAAATATTATTGAAAATATATATTGTCTTTTAGGCTTGAAGCTTGACAGTACAATTAATGATAGTCCAGTTTACGTACCACAAAGCTTTATGGCAAGTAATCGAGTAAACAAACTAATATATGGAAAACCACCTATTTATTTTAAGAAAATAATCGCAGTACCTATTAATTTATATAATAATGATATGAGCTATATATAGTAATTTAACTATTCCTGGTATGGGAGTATTTATGGAAATAATTTGGTATAATTCAACAGATGAGATGAGAAATGAGATGTTAACAATACTTGAGAATAATTTAAAAAAAGAAGCTTAGTGCTTCTTTTTTATATTAAACTCCCATAGTAACAGTTTCAGGTAAAGTAGAACCACCATCTATTACTATACTTGTTCCTGTTATATAACTAGATGAATCACTAGCAAGGAAACAAGCAAGTTCTCCTATTTCTTGTGGTGTACCTAATCTTTTCATAGGAATAGCACTAGCGATACCGTTAACAACACTGTCTGGATCATTTTGATTAGTATCTTTGGCCATACCATCAACCATAGGTGTTCTAATATATCCAGGTAAAATAGCATTTACTCTAATATTATGATCTACTTCTTCACGAGCTAAGGCTTTAGTAAAACCAATTAAAGCAGCTTTAGTAGTAGCATATGCTACTTCCCCAGAGTCTGCAACCATTTCTCCTGTAACACTAGATAAATTAATAATACTAGCATTTTTACTAGCTCTTAACATAGGAAGTAATACTTTAGTAACATTCCAAGGGCCTTTAATATTAATATCAAAATGTAAATCACGTAACTCATCAGACATATTTTCAAAAGTTTCTAATTTACAAATACCTGCATTATTTACTAAGATATCAATATGATCATAATATTTCTTTATAATATCTGCAACTTGTATCATAGCATTTTTATTACTAATATCTACATTAATACCTAATACTTTATACCCTTTAGTACCTAATTCATTAACTGTATCAGTTAATTCTTTCGCTTTATCTAAAATTACAACAGATGCTCCATATTTAAGTAAAACTTCTACTATTCCTTTACCATTTCCCATCGCACCACCAGTTACGACAGCAATTTTTCCTTGTAAATTCATATTATCCCTCTTTCCTATTCTTTTTCATTATAACATTATTATTTATTTTATCATACTGTTTATACATCTATTAGACACTATTTTTCATTATATACAAATTATCTTAGAAGTTTCTTATACGTCTTTCCAATATTTTACTTCTTCCCATTATATAATTAGAATTATCATCATTAAAAGCACCAAAATAACAAGGAGTACATTCTACAGTATCAGTAATAGTAGGTGGTAAAATATTTCTTTTTAAGCATAAATAATAAAATAAGTATTTAAATGTCCTACCATTACCATCTGCAAAGGGATGAATTTGTAAAAATCTTTTTGATAAATTGTAAGCAGCTTTTAGATATTCTTCATCGTTTTCTAATTCAATAATTTCTTTATACTGTTCTTCTAATTCTAACATATCATTATTTATATTTTTATAATCAGAAGTATTAGCAAAAAAAGAATTAGTTTTAATTAGATTGCCATTTATATTAGTAGTACTTAAATTGCCATTTCTATAATTAGTACTTAAATCTTCAGGTGGTATATATGTATCTGTAGTCATCTCTAAAGAAGATATTTTTTCTTTTGAAATGTCGTTTTCCACCATAACACTTCTAATAGCATATATAATATCAGAAACACTATTTTTATTTAAAAAATCAGGATCAAATAATTTAATTAGTATTTGATAATTAAAATTTAAATCTAACTGAAAATTCGTTATTAATGTTTTTTCTTCATATTTATCTATTAATAACCATAATAATATTTTTTTTAACTCTCCTATATCTTTATTTTTAAATTTTTCTTGGATTTTACTATAATACTTTATAATTTCTTCAATCGATATAGAAGATAAATCGTCATACTTATTAAACTTTCTTTTAATTAGCATTTTGTCATAATTGTTTTTAATTTTATTTAATATTTTTGAGGACAAACTAATTTTTTTAGAGTCTTCATTTAAAATATAAACAGAGAAAAACTTTTCTATATCAAAATGGCTAGAACCATAAACATAAATTCCTAAGTCTTGTTCTAGGCTATCATCTTTAGAAATTTTTTCTGCTTTGTCTAAAACAGGTTTAAATTTTTTGTTTTCAATGATTTCTTCTATATAAGAAGATTTATAATCATCTATTAGATAACAAACCCTATTAAATCTATCAATATGTTGGTGATTTTCTATAGAAGAGATTAAATATAGTTTTAACAAATAGGAAAATTGGTTATTGTTATCAGATATTAAAAAGTCTAGTATGTTATTCTTATTAAGATTTAGACTTTTAAAATAAGTTCCAAGTTCACCTACATCAATATAAATCATAACCCCCACCTCTTATGCCGGTAATTATACCATAAAAAGATGGAAAATGCAACAAAAATAGGTTACTATTCACAGCCAAATAGAAAAAATAAAAGAAAGATATCCACAGTTGGATATTTTTCTTATTGAA
>CALVJE010000097.1 GCA_944331725.1 uncultured Bacilli bacterium
ATTTTATATATAAATCTAGGGTAATTTAATTCGTCATTTTATTCTATTTCTAGTAGAAAGAAGTTTGTCATTCTACAATATTTTTTACCTTCTTTCTCCTATCTTCTAATCTCTTATTATCTATATATTAACATATATTTAACTTAATAGTAAAGAAAAAGATGATATGATTTACATCATCATATCATCTTGAAAATCACTAACAGCATTAGCAGCATTCTTAACTTTTTGTTTCATCATATTAAGTTTAGCTGGATTTTTCTTAAAATATTGATAAACTCCATAACCTGCTGCAGCCATAACTCCTGCTGTTATCATCATTTTTTTCTTATCCATAAATTTTGCCTCCTACAAGTATTATGGATAGATAGATTTAAATTATACCATTTTTTAAATAATAATCTAAAGTAGTTCTTCTTTTTTGTTCATTATTATTACTAATAGCCATTTCTAAAGCTTTAATATCACCTATTAAAATAAGTTTCTCTTTACTTCTAGTAACTCCTGTATAAATTAACTTTCTATAAAGCATTTTATTATAAGATTTAACTATAGGAATTATTACAGTCTTAAATTCACTACCTTGACTTTTATGAATAGATATAGCATAAGCTAGAGAAAATTTATTAAACATAGTTGGTGTATACTTAACTAATATATCATCAAAATCTATATATATTTCTTTTTTATTAGCAAGTTTAATTCTCTCAATTACTCCAATATCTCCATTAAAAACATATTCATCTGGCATATTAGTAAGTTCTATTACTTTATCCTTTTCTCTATAAGTAACTTCTCCAATATTTACTTCTTTTTTCAAAGAACTCTTAGGATTAATAAACTCTTGTAAAGTTTTATTAATATTATCAATACCATTAATAGTCTTATATAAAGGTGCTAGAACTTGTAAGTCACTAGTATTACACTTTTCTACTTCTTCTTTTATTTTCTCTAATACTTTATTATCAGGACACTTTATAAACTTTAAGTCTTCTCCTTTATTAAAGATATCTTTATCAAGTATACCTTCATTAATATTATGAGCGAAAGTAATTATATTAGAGTCTTTCCCTTGTCTATATAAATTTTTTAATTTAATAACTTCTATCTCTTCACTATCAATTATATCTTTTAATACATTCCCTGCCCCAACACTAGGTAACTGATTAGCATCACCTACAAAAATAATTTTAGCATTACTAGATAATCCTTTTAAAAGATTAGAAAGTATTAAAGTATCTAACATACTAGATTCATCTATTATAACAAAACTAGCATTACTTTTATTATACTCATTTACTTGAAATTTATCTGTATCTTTATTCCATTTTAAAAATCTATGAATAGTAGAAGCTTTATAATTAGTCGCTTCACTCATTCTCTTACTAGCTCTTCCTGTAGGTGCTAAAAGTACTAAGTTTTCTTCTAAATCTTTCAACTTAAATTTATTAATTGATTGATATAAGTCTATAATACCTTTAATAATAGTAGTTTTACCAGTTCCAGGTCCACCAGTTATAACAAGACATTTATTAGTTAAAGCTTTATTAATCGCTTCTTTTTGTTCATCATTATAAATAATATTATTTTTTAATTCTATTTCTTCAAAGATCTTATCATAATTTTTTAATTTTTCTAAAGGAGTATGAGCAAGTAATCTAAGACGTCTAGCAATAAATATTTCTGCATCATAATATTCTTTTAAATAAATCTTACCTTCTTTAACAACAATTAATTCATCATTTATTAAAGAGTTAATAGAATCTAATGCTAATTTATCACTAACCTCACTAATTAATACTTTATTTATATAAGGAATAATTTCTTCTAAATAAAAATATGTATGAGAAACTTTATTAGTAAGTTCAGTTAAAACATAAATAAAAACTGCTTTAACTCTTTTAAGATCTAACTTATCATTATTATTCTTTAAAAATATATAATCACATACTTTAAAAGATATATCATCAATAAAGTAATATGCTCTATAAATATCTTCATCTAAATAAGAAAAACTATTCTCTTTAAATTTACTATATATTTTTAAACTATCTTTAGTAGAAAAACCTAACTTAGATAGATTTAAAACAACTTCATAACTACCTTGATAAGCCTTTAGGGCTTCGTGTAATATTCTAACTTGTTTTTCACTTACTCCTTTAACAAGTAATAAATTATTAGGATTTTCAAGTATTACATTAAAAGTATCTTCGTGAAACATAGAAACAATATTTTCAGCTGTTTTCTTACCTATTCCTTTAAACATATCACTAGAAAGAACACTAACCATAGAGTCAGTTTCTTTAGGCATAATTCTTTCAAAACTATTAACCATAAACTGTTCACCATACTTTTGATGATTAACTAAATTACCTTCTAGATTATAGGAATCTATCTCATTTAAGTCTGGTAAGTAACCTGTAATAGTAATAGTTTTATTGATAAATTTATCTAAATCACTACTTGCTTCTTTCACTTTAAATAATCCTATTAAATAACTATTATTACTATTATGATAAATTGTCTTTTTAAAATTACCTGTTATTCTACTCATAGTTTCTCCTATTATTAATTATTTGTTTCAATTTCTTTAATATCAATATTCATTATTTCTAAATAATCTTTTTCAGCTTTTGTTAAATGTTTTTTCATATATTTATCATACTCCTCATGAGCCTTTTTTAAGGCTTCTTCATGAGAAACCGTTCCTTTAGTATGTAATATATCATTATGAGTCATTGTAAGAAAACTATCAAGTTCTCCTATCCAATCTTTCATTGTCATTGTTTTTCTTTTTAAAGCATTAATTTCTGCCACATCTAAATAAGCAGATACTAATCTATTTAAGACTTGTAATTCTTCCATACTTAAGTAATTCTTAGCAATTTCTGTCTCTTTTCTTGTTGGAGTATCTCCCTTAAAATTTGTAAGGCCAATATTTTCTTTATTACTATCAACTCTATTATAAACTATTTCTGCTGCTGTATTTTTAGAAACAGCATAATGCATTTTATTTTGTACTGTCTTAAAAAAGTTAATAGTTATATCTTTCTTAGGATCATAATCAATAGATGTTGCATAAATATCAAGTATTTTTCTCCAAAAAACTTTTTCACTACTTCTTATATCTCTAATTTTATCTAATAACTCATCAAAATATGGATCATTACCATTATTTTTAAATCTTTCAACATTTAAATTATAGCCTTTTACTAAATAATCTTTTAACTTATTATTAGCCCATATTCTGAATTTAGTTCCTTCACTAGATTTTACTCTAAATCCAACAGCAATTATCATATCAAGATTATAATAATTAGTAGGTTTAGTAGAAAATTCGGAATTTCCGAATTTCCTCATTGTATTATTTTCATCCAATTCATCTTCTGAATAAATATTTTTTATATGTTCATTAATTGTTGACTTTGCTTTATTATATAATTTACCTATTTGTTCTTGAGTTAGCCAAATATTTTCATCTTCTAATATAGCGGTTACTTCAACATTATTATCTGTTTCATATATAAAAAGATTATTTTCTTTCAAAATATCCCTCCTTAAAAATTAACTATCTACTTCTCCAATTAAACTATCTAATAAATAGTTTTTAATCTTAACATTTTTAAAAGTATTAGAAGGAATACTCCCTTTTACTTTAAC
>CALVJE010000098.1 GCA_944331725.1 uncultured Bacilli bacterium
AATAAGTTAATAATAATTTTTCCTTTAAAGTTATTTAACATATTAAGTGCATCATCTAATGTTAAAATATCATAATAAGTTAATTCACTTAGATTATTATTTTGGATTGTATTAATAGTTATTTTATTAGTAGTTACAGGTGAGAACACTAACACTTGTTTATCCCTAGTCATAACTATATCTAACATAATACCTGTTAGTCCTTCTATACTATTAATACCTTCTATAAATGTTTTATTATTATACAAATTACTTTTATGAGCGATAATCTTCATAATAAAAACCATCCTTTCTTCTATAGAATATGTAGAAAGGATAGTTTTTTTAACTTAATTTAGTTTTTATTTTATTAGATACTTCCTTCATATCACATCTGCCTTTAACTAAAGGAGTAACTACTTTCATTACTTTACCCATATCTTTTATAGAAGATGCTTCTGTCTCTTTAAAAGCCTCATCTATTATTTTATCTATTTCTTCTTCTGTTAGTGGTTCAGGTAAATATTCTTTAATAATAGCGATTTCTTTATCTAAACCTTCTACTAAATCAGTTCTACCTGCTTTACTAAACTCTAATCTAGATTCTTCACGAGTCTTTAACTCTTTAGCAAGAACATCTATAACTACTTCATCAGTTATTTCTATTTTTTTATCAATTCTCTCTTTATCAATAGAAGCTTTAATCATTCTAATAACAGAAAGTTTAAACTTATCTTGCTCTTTCATCGCTTTTATCATATCACTTTTAATTCTATCAAACATAATATCTCTCCTAACTTGTAACAATTTCTTTACTTATCAAATAATAATTATTACCATCTTTTTCAAAAGTATAATTATAAGTATTTAAAACTTCACCTATTGTACCATCTAAAACCTCTACTGTCAAAATAATATCTTCATCATCATTTTTTCTAGCATCTTTTAAATTCAAATTAACAGGATTAATCGCTTCTTCTACATCTTTAGTATATAATACATATCCATCAGTATTAGTATCATAATAAACATAATGGTTTTTATCAAGTTCAAAAGATGTCTTTTCTACACTTACATCCCCATATATATCTTTTACAGATTTCTCTAAATCACTACTAGAAATAAAATCAACAATCCCATTACAACTATAACCAGTAGTATCATCAGATACATCAACAACATCACAATTTACTGACTCTTTAATATCAGCATTTTTATATCCATAATATAACATAACAGAAGGACTCATAACATCAAGAGTATCTATATCGTTGTAAGCAATTTTTTCGTATAATGCTACTACTTCTTTATCTTTAATAGATATATTATTACTTGAATCAGTAGGTCCTAATTTTTTATAAGCAAAGATTACTCCTCCAACAACTAATTCTAAAATAACGATAGTTATTACTACTTTTAACCAAGTATTATCTTTCAAAACAATCCCTCCTTCTATATTTTTTTCTTTTTAATAAAGAATTTAGTATTATAGAATAAGAATATTGACATAATTACAATAAAAGCCCAAGATATAATCGTATAAAGAATTCCATCAGTATAATTACCTGCAATTGCTAAGATACTTTCTGGAATATAATTATCAATAACAGCGGCAAGGTCAGGAAGACCAATATTATTTTTAATAAATGTTAATATTCTTAAAAATATATCTACAATTCCTATAAAATAAACAAAGCTTGAAAATCTTCTAAAATACATTATTACTATTAATATTAAAACAACTAATACCACTAAATCAATATACATAAACTCAACTCCCTATTTCCCAATAAAATATAAATTATATTGTTTTTCTCTACCTAAAGTAGTTTCATCACCGTGACCTGGATATAAAGTAATATCATCATCATAAGCTTTAATCTTTTCAATAGATTTATCCATTTCACTACTACTTCCAGTAGGAAGGTCACATCTACCAACAGTATCTTTAAAGATAAAATCTCCTACAAACATAATCTTATCTTCTTTAAAATAAAAAGTTACAGAATCACTACTATGACCAGGAGTCATAATAGGAATAAATTTAAATGTACCAACACTAACCTCTTTTAAATCAATTAAATTACTCTTCTTAAATATCTTAAGCCTTCTATTAGTATTTAAAAAATCTCTTAATGCTCCAATATGATCAAAATGAGCGTGAGTAACTAAAACTCCTATAATCTTATCAGTACCTACTAATTCTTTAATCGCTTTACTATCACTTCCAGGATCAACAATTAGACAAGTATTATCTTTACTTAATACATAACAATTCTCCTCTAATGCTCCTGTTACTATTTTTTTAATCTCCATAAACTTTTCTCCTATCTACATAATATAGAATAGTAAAATTTATCTTAATCGTCAAGCGAAAACATTAATTTATTTGCTATTTTACTTAAAATTTGTTATAATATGTCACTAGTTAAAGGGGTGCAAATTATGATACTTGATAAGAAAAAAATAGAACAAGAAAAAGAAAAAATATTAAACTTTTTACTTAGTAATAAAGAACACTATAATTCCTTAGAATTCTTTAATATTTTTTCTAAATTTTATCTAGATATTTTTAATGACATTGAGAAGGAAGCAATATTTTGTAATTATTCTCAAATATTATCTAAGTATAATATTATAAAAGAAGAGTTTGATATTTATTTAAAAGTTTATAATCTATTAGAAAGTAAAGGTTTTATTAAAGGAAATATTTTAGAAGTTGGATGTGGTATTTATCCTAGACTTGCAGAGATTATAACTGAAAGGCATAAAGAAAAAGATTATAGTTTAACTTTATATGATACTTGTAATATTTTTAATATAGGTGATAGTATTAGTTTAGTAAGAGATAAATTTACAAAAAGTACTAATATTGATAGATATGATACATTAGTAGGCATTCATCCTTGTGAAGCATCTATAGATTTAACATTAAAAGGAATAGAAGAAAATAAAAACTTAATAGTAGCTTTTTGTGGATGTAATCACGAAACAGTAGAATTTCCTAAATGGTATGATGGTAATTGGTCAATAAGTTTTTGTAGTGATATTAAAGATAGATATGGTGATATTATAGAAATAATAGACTTTGAAGATTATCCAAAAAGAAAATTACCTATATTAATACATAGAAAAAGAATTTCTAGATAATGACTAGAGATTCTTTTAATTTAAAGCAAGAGTAAATTATCTGTTTAAACAGATAATTTATATTATCTGTTCAATAATGTTATCTGTTTATATACGAGCTTTGCTAATTATACCAAGGCTTCTTTTGTATAATGAACAGATAACATTAATTGTATATTTCAATGAAAATGGTAACGAAAGGTCATTATACGCTTTATTACTTTCTTAATGCTTTAGACATATATTACAAAAATAAATATTATAAAGAAGCTTAGTTGTTACTACTGTTGTTATTATTTATGATAATTATTAATTTTATTTTAAAATTTTCAATTATATTACAGAATTATAAATTAACGAAATACTTATAATATCCTGAGCCAGTTATTAAGTCTATAAACGTTATCTGTTCAAAAATAAAAAGAAATCTAGTTTTTATGTGAAATGCACCCCTTAGGGTAGACATACAAAAAAAGTCTAATTTATGATAGAATACACCTCCGAAAGGAGGTGTATT
>CALVJE010000099.1 GCA_944331725.1 uncultured Bacilli bacterium
ATTTTTAATCTTATTTCTTTCTACAATATCTCTAACAATTAAAGTTTTATAAACATTATCGATATATGTGTATTTATCTTCCATGTTTTTATATAAGTAAGAACCTGATAGTCCTCCTTCTAAAACATACTTATCAAAAGAATCACTAATATTATCAAGTTCATAATACTCTAAAAATTCTTTATAAGAGAAGGGGAAAACCTCTATTTCAAACGTTCTTCCTGTAAAAAGAGTTGCTAAATCACTTGATAAAAGAAAAGCATTAGAACCAGTTATATAAATATCATATTTTTCTTTAGCATGTAATCCATTTATAGCATTTTCAAAACCTTTACACATTTGTACTTCATCTATTAAGACAAAGTTTGTTTTACCTTTAATATAGTGTGATTCTATATAGTTATATAACTCATGATATTCTTTTAAATATTCATTTTCAGGAAAACTAAAATTAATATGTATGATATTGTTATTATGAACATTTTTAACTATATATTCTTTAAACATCTCTAGTAGTTTTGATTTACCAGAACGTCTGACACCAGTAATAACTTTTATATCTGGAGTGTTCATAACATCAATAAGTTTAGTTAAATATTCTCTTTTAATAAGTCTCATTTCAATTTCACCTCTTACATATATTATAAACTTTCACTTCGCAAAAAGCAATTTTTTTCGATTTTGCGAAGTGACTTTATTTTTTTAAACTTGTTTTAACTTGATATAAATTATAGAAAGTTGTAAATATTACATTTAAACTTGTTGAGAAGATAAGTCCCCACATTCCTATTTTTAAAAGAGAAAATAAAAGTAGTGTTATAGTTCTAATAAGTGTTCCTATAATAGTTGCTTTCAACCCTAACTTAGTTAATCCCATTGCATCTAAACTAGCTGATAAAGGAGCTTGTATATATTGTAAAATGCAAATAGGGGCTAGAAATCTTATGTATGATGCACCTTCAGTAGTGTTATAAATTATTTTTAAAAAGAATTCTGGAAATATAGCAAGTGCAATTGATGCTGGTATTCCTATTAAAAGAGAGATGAATATTCCTTGTTTTATTTTCTTTTTGGCATAAAGATAATTCTTGTTACTTGTCGCTTTTGATATAATAGGTAGTAATGCTTGGGATATGGCAAGAGTAAAAAATGAAGGTAAAAGTAATAGAGGCATAACAAAACCACTAATTATTCCATATTCTGTAACTATAAAATTAGATTTATAACCACAATAAGTTAAAGCACTTGTTAAAATAATTGGTTCTAGAAAATAACCAAATGATCCGATTAGACGACTTGCAGTAGATGGGATACTTATATTCATCGCTTCTTTAGCATAGTTCTTATTAAAGGCAAGATCTTGTTTTTTTATAGTTAGATTCTTTGGTAAGAAGAAAAATAATACTAAAATAGATGATAATTCACTTATAATATTAGAAAGTATGACAAAGGTAACCGCTACTTCTAAACCTTTATTTATAAAGATAGGAACACCTATAATAATTAATATAAGTCTTATAATATCTTCTAAGACATTAGAGGTAACGTGGGGTAACATTTGTTGCTTTCCAAAAAAATAACTTCTTAAAATACTTGATGTACTTGTTAAGGGTAAAACTACACATATAGCGAGAATTGGTAATAGAGTTCTTTCTTCGTGAAGAAAATTTATGGCAAGAGTAGGGGCAATTATAATAATAAAAGATATTATAAAAATATTTATAAATAGAGAAATTGGTAAAAGAGAAAATAATAATCTCTTATTATTTTTAGAGTCTTCTGCTATTAGTTTAGATAGGGCAGTTGGAATACCAAATTGACATAGACCTATTAAAAGAGAAAAAGTAGGTAATACTAACATATATAGACCAATACCAACGCTCCCCATTAGTCTACTCATAACTATTTTTATAATCATTCCTAGGGCTTTAGTTAAGAAGCCACCTATTATTAAAATAATTGTTGATTTGATAAATGTTTCCTTTTTCATACTATAATATATGCTTTGTAAATAAAAAAATATGCAAATATATGTTCGTAAAATTTTGTCAAAATGTGTTGTAAAATATTTGTAAAAAATTCTGTAAAATTTAGTGTAACTACTTTTTTAATATTAAAGACTATGCTAAACTTAATTTACAAGTGTAGTTGAGGTGATTAATATGGGTAATGATATATTAGAGTTTTTAGCGACAAGAGAGGTTATTATAGTTTTAGTTATATTAGGTATTATAGTAGCAGCTTATTTTGTTTTATGGTTTATAGAATATATGAAAAAACACGAAGAGAAGAAGAAACTTCAAAATAATACGATGGAATTAAATAAATTAGTAAGAGAAGTTCATAATGAATTAAAAAAAGAAGAGGAAAAAGTTGAAAAAGTTCCAGAGGTTAAAGAAGAGAAGGTTGTTAAAATAGAAACTGAACCTATTAAAGTAGAACCTGCTATTGTAGAAGAACCTAAGAAAATAGAAGAGCCTATAAAAGAGGTTATTATAGGAAATGATGATGTTAGTCCTGTTGAAGTTAAACCTACTATTATAGATGTTAAGGAAGATAATGTTGTTAGTAATGATAGTTTAAAATTAAATGATAAATTTGAAGAAGCTGTAGAAATAGTTGAACCTAGTGTTATTACCCCAGTAGATGCACCTAAGAATGAAGAAGAAGTTATTAAATATAAAGATGAAGTATATACAAAGACAGAAGCGCAACAAGAGTTAGAGAGAATTACAGAAGAGTTAAGAAAGATAGAAAATGAAGAAAAAGAAGAGAATATAGAACTTACTAAGTATGAGACTGAACAAGAAGAGAATGCTATTATTAGTTTAGATGAGTTAATTGCTAAAGGTAAGACTATTACTGAACAAAATGAGGTTACACAGTATCAAGATGATGGTAATGAACCTATAAGTATTAGTGAATTAGAAGAAAGATATAGAAATAATAAAGAAGATATAGAAGTATTAGAAGTAGAAGAAGATAAGCTTGAGAAGAAGAATAAATTATCTATTGATGATTTCTTAAATGCTAAGTTAGATAATAATAAGACTACTACTACAGTAGCTTATAGTCAAAGTAATAGTACTTATCATCCTAGTCCTATAATTAGTCCTATTTATGGTATAGAAGAACCTGTAAAGAAGAATACTACTTTAGAATTAGAGAATACTGCTAACTTACAGAAGTTTGATGATGAGATTAGAAAGACTAATGAATTCTTAAATAAATTAAGAGAATTACAGGAGAAATTAGATTAGAGAGAAGGTAAATGTAGAATGACAAACTTCTTTCTACTGGAAAAGTAATAAAATGACGAATTAAATTACCCTATATTTATATATA